>JAAYJG010000159.1 GCA_012523055.1 Ruminiclostridium sp.
CGGTTGAAGCTTTAAAAGGGATCAATTTCAGTGTTGAAGAAGGTGAATTTGTATCTGTCATGGGCCCTTCCGGTTCAGGCAAGTCAACGCTGATGAACATCATTGGCTGCCTTGATAAAATGACAAAGGGAACCTATATGCTCAATAACACCGATATTTCGGGCATGTCGGAATTTGAGCTTGCGAAGATCAGAAATTCAAGGATTGGTTTTGTCTTCCAAACATTTAATTTGCTGCCCAGAATGACTGCACTGAAGAACGTGGAGCTTCCCATGATCTATGCCGGTGAATCCGCAAAAAAGAGAAATGAGAAAGCAGTTGAGGCTTTGCGCAAGGTTGATCTGCTTGAGAGAATGAACCATAAACCCAATGAGTTATCCGGCGGCCAGCGGCAGAGGGTAGCCATCGCCCGAGCCCTGGTGAACACCCCGAGTATTCTGCTTGCCGATGAACCAACCGGTAACTTGGACAGTAAATCGGGCGAAGAGATCATGGCTATCTTTCAAAACTTGAACAGGGAAGGCGTGACCATTGTTCTGGTGACCCATGAACCCGATATTGCAGCACATACCCACCGAATTGTTACCTTCCGGGATGGTATGGTGCTGAAGGATGAAAAGGTTAGAAAGCCTGTAGACGCACTTCATTTGCTGGATTCCATGGTGAAACAGAATATTATTTATCAGGAAAGAATTATGTAGAGGGGGTAAATAAAGTGAATAAAGACTTTGGAAGTAAGGAAACTGCCGAATTAAATGTTCCGGATAAAATGAACCTTTTTAAAAGAATTGGGAATTTGCTTTTTTCACCGTCAAAACTGTTTTTGTATATAAAAAGCAAGCCATCGATCCTTTTTCCCATCATTTTGATCTGTGCTGCCGCCATTGCCAGCCAACTTTTGATTTGGGAACCGACAAAAAACCTGGCTATGGATACAATGTACAGAACCTATAATACCATGGGAATGTCCCTTTCTTTCGAGGGGATGGAGCAGTATGTCAATGCCGTAATGATAGCTTCTCTGGCTAGTTCTCCTTTCATATACCTTGCTGTGTGGGCGGTTACAACCCTGGTCACTTATCTGGCTTACAAGCTGGTGAAGTGTGAAAAGGGATTAAAGAAATACTTTTCAATGACAGGTTATATTATGCTGATATTCATGGCTGGTCAAGTGATTAACTCCATTTATATCTATCTTACAGGAAGTATTTCAGCGGCCATGGTCACCTCTCTTGCATCATTGCTGGACCCGAATTTAAGTGGAACCTTTCTTTTCGGGCTGGTTTCACCGATAGAAGTTTTCAATCTGTGGACATTTATGCTGTTTGGGTTGGGTTTTGTGTATACGGGCGGAACAGAAAAGAAAAAAACTTATGCCCTGACGGCGATTCTGTTTGTAATCGTAATCTTTGCAAATGCCGGGATGTCGCTCTTGAGAGCCGGCCTG
Organism: Ruminiclostridium sp.; assembly: GCA_012523055.1. Classification (GTDB taxonomy): domain Bacteria; phylum Bacillota; class Clostridia; order DSM-8532; family DSM-8532; genus JAAYJG01. Next base: position 1,448 of record JAAYJG010000159.1, read on the forward strand.
CAAAACAGTATCATGGGAAATATGGGGTCATTTTAAGCCTAATGATGTTTGAGTAAAGATATATGACAATTTATTAGCCCGAAGAATGTTAAACACCTAAGGAGATTGTTTATATGAAAAAATTTTTAATTGCGCTGTTGGTGATCGCCGCGATTGGTGGCTTGATATACTATAACCTGAGCAAGGACTCAGATTCTGTATTCACTTTGGGTTCATCTGTTCGCAATGCTGTTGCGGTTAAAACCATGACAATACAAACAGGGAACATATCCTCCTATGTAACCGCACCGGGAATTGTAAAAGAGGTAAACAGGTCGCAGGTGTTTTATGACACACCGCTGCGTATTCTGGACATAACCGTCGATAAGAATGATCCTGTTAAAAAGGGTGAAAAGTTGATCGATCTGGACACGTTTTCACTTTCCGATGAGATGGAAAGATTGCAGGTTCAAAAAGAGATTCAGTCCATCACGCTTCAAAAGCTGGAGTCCGGCCAGGGTCTTCTGTCCCTCGAGTCTTCTCTGGCTTCCGCGCGGAAAGCGGTTGACCAGGCTCTGGACAAACAACAGAGCGCACAGGAAGAATATGAAAAACAGTTAGGCTTTTATGAAGCGGGAATTATTCCAAAAACGCAGCTGGATCAGTACGAAAACGCGGTAAAGGATGTAAAGGCAGGAGTCGAGACAGCGCAGTTGAACCTTGAATCGGCTGAAAAGGCATACCAATCCAGTATTGGCGGGCAGGATCTGGATATTCAGGCACAAATAAAGAGTATTGAACTGCTCAGCTCACAAATCAAGGGAATTGAAAAAGAGCTTTCCAAGATAAAAAGCCTTGAGAAGGCTCCCATATCAGGGGTTGTAACAGAAATCAACGTGATGAAGGGCGGCTATACAATGAGCGGCCAGCCGGCCTTTACCATTATTGACGCAGAGGAGCTGCAGATAACCGCCTCGGTAAATGAATATAATACGAGGGACCTTGCCCCGGGGCAGCCTGTAAAAATTACCGGGGAGGCATTGGGCGATGATAAAGAACTTTCCGGGGAAATAAAGGCGGTAGCACCAATAGCCACCAGGGTGCAGGGCTCCAGCGGTCTTGACACCGTTGTTGAAGTCACCATCACACCGAAGGATGGAAAAGAACTTCTGAAACCGGGATTAAACGTGGATTGTGACATCATCACGCAGGAAAAAAACGGAGTTCTTCTGGCTGAGTTCAATATCTTTTTGGATGATAAGGATCGCAGGCAATATGTATGGCTGATCGACCAGGAAACCATGACCCTGAAAAAGCGATATGTCACATTAGGTATTTATTCGGATATGTCTGTGGAAATCCTGGACGGATTGAAGGCAGGGGATATCGTTGTGGCAGATCCCCAGCCAAGCATGAAAGACGGCGATAAAATAAAGATAGTGGAGTAGAAATATGCTGTTACTGGAATTGTTCAAACAGGCCTTCGACAGCCTGAAAGCGAATAAAATGCGATCTTTTCTCACCATGCTTGGAATTGTCATGGGTGTGTTTTCAGTCATCGCCATCATGGCTTTGGGCAACGCCACTGAAAACTATATTGCCAGTGAATTCGAGAAAATTGGAGCAAACACTTATAACATTTACTACAAGGGAAGCGATATTACAGACAATGAAAGGTTAACGCTGGATGATATCGATTTGCTGGCGAATAATGTTCCGGAGATTAAAAATATTACCACCATGGGGCAATGGTTTGGCCAGTTAAGGATGGGAACAGAAACAAGAAGTGCGATGATCTATGAGGTGACCAGCCAGTATAAAAGCTTCACAGTGATAGACATGGCAGCAGGCCGGTTCATCAGTAATTTTGACGACACGGCCAGGGCAAAGGTCTGCGTCGTGGATCAAGCCTTCGCGGAAAAATATTTTGGTAAGGCGGATATCATAGGAGAAGAGCTGAATCTGAAGCTGAGCCGTTATAACATCAAGGTCAAGGTCATCGGTGTGACGGTTACAGAAGATAATATGCTCACGGATATGGCTGGAGACCAAATCCCTGTCATGCTCTACATGCCCATTAAAACCGTTCAGTCCATTACAGGCTATGACAAGCTGGATACGATCATGTTCTCGCTGCAACCCGATACCGACGTAAAGATTGTGAATAACAAGATTATTGGCTTGCTGGAAAGGGTTCATCGCAGGGAAGATATTTACTATCTCCAATCCATGGAAGAAGTACAAAAGATGTTTTCAGACGTGATCGGCGTCATAACGCTGGTTCTATTGGTCATATCCATTATTACGCTGATTGTGGGCGGAATTGGAATCATCAACATCCTTCTCGTATCGGTAACCGAAAGAATACGGGAAATTGGCATACGCAAGGCACTTGGGGCTCAAAAGAGAGACATTATCATTCAGTTTTTATTGGAATCCATTATCATGACAGGGTTTGCAGGCTTGATCGGGATCGTTTTGGGTGTGGTGGCAGGCAACCTGATTTCAACCTTTATTAAGATCCCACCCGCGGTGGATGTTGAGATCATCGTTTTGTCTTTTTCAATTTCTGTTATATTGGGGCTCATATTCGGGGTGTATCCTGCGAAAAAGGC
>JAAYJG010000015.1 GCA_012523055.1 Ruminiclostridium sp.
ATGAATTCAACATGAACATGCGCAACAATATTGAGCGGATGGATGTGAATTTCATCAAGGTTACCGAGTCACTGACCCAGGCATCCAATATTGTGGTGGAAAACTACCGCAGTATTGAAGGGTTCTCAAGCAATATCCGCGAGGCCGCCGATCAAATGACCTCTTACAACCATCAGCTGGTGAGTGACATCAGCCAGCTTGTTGGCGAGGTATCCTCCACCGTACTGGTAGTTCAGAAGCTGGCCGGCTCTTTGAATGTCAATATGCAGCAATACTCAAGAGATCTGGATATTTACCAGCAGAATTTCACAAACCTGATGACGAAGCTGAGTGCTGAAGTATCCGGGTTGGGCCAGAAGGCTGCTCTGTCTTTTTCTGAAGCTATGGTAAAAAACAGTGAGGAAATGAACCTGAAGATCAAGACGCAGCTGGAAGAAAGCTACAAAGGCATTCTGCAGCTGCTGGATCAATTCCGGGAAAACCAGAACCACTTTGCCAAAACCATCGCTTCCCTTCCGGATCAGGTCTTAACCTACAATGAGGTGGCAACCTCAAAATTTGACCGGCAGCAGCCCGAGCTGAAGGACAAAACGGGAAATTAGGGGCATGCCATTTCTGCACATAAGAAACGGCGGGGATCAGACCCGGAAAACGGGAGGTTGACAAATATGAAAAGCCGAAACAGAAATTTTAGAAAACAAGAAGAGCCAGCTCATTTCTGGCCTTCCTTTACCGACGTGATGTCCACCATCGTTCTGGTATTGTTTTTTATGATTTTTTTGGCATATTTCCAGCAAATCATCTCCTCTGCGCATTGGAATCAGTCACTGGAACAAAAAAAGGCCGAGCTGGCATCCACGGAAGACCACCTGAAAAAAGCCGGAGATGAACTGAATCTAAAAAACCTGGAGATATCTAAAAAGGAAGATGCCATCCGGATAATGCAAAACGAAGCCGAAAAGCTGCAGGCAGAAGTAGAACAGGGAAAGCAGGAGCTGACGATTTCTCTTGAAAAGCTGTCGGAACAGGAAAAGATCATCGCCAACAGCAATCAGGAGCTGGCAACACTTCGGGCCAAGCTGCAAAACATCTCGGTGCTTCGGGTGAATATTCTGCAGCAGGTAAAGGCGTCCATCGAGGATGAGATCGGAACTTCCACCACACCAAGCGGGGAACCGCTTGTTGCTATTGATAACAACGCAAACCTGGTCATCAACAACAGCCTGCTGTTCGCAAAAAAGAAATCCGATATTTCTTTCGAGGGACAGGCGTTATTAAGCCGTTTTGCGGTAGCGTTTGAAAAGATACTCGATGATGCCTCCATCCGTGAATATATCGATGCGATCAATATTGAGGGACACGCGGATATAGACGGGGATTTCCAGGATAACTATAACCTCTCCTGTCAGAGAGCCTATGCCGTCATCAACACCATGATGGAAAAGAATCCGTCCCTGGAATACAAATATGGGGCTTACTTCGCTGCAACCGGGTTCTCGGAGTTCCGACCCATTGACCAGGGAACGAGCGAGGCGGCCATGGCGAAAAACCGCCGCATTCAGATATCAATCACCATCAAGGATTCCCATGTACAAAAGATTATCCAGGAATATTTGGACGAAGTATCTGCTGGAGAAGGATAATTTCGTTCGGTTCGATTGCCTGGATAGGCTCAGGATGAATTCAACCCACAGGAAAGGTGGTATCCATGGCGGATCAGAAAATGCGTTTAGAACTTCGCATCATCAAATTCCAGGACTATATCCGCAGGAAACCGGAAAGCCCGTTTGGTTACTACGGATTGGGAGTGCAATACATGCTGTCCGGAAAGCCTGCTTTGGCGGAAAGAATGTTTGCACGCGCACTGAAACTCGATTCGTCTTATGTTCCCGCCAAGCTGGGAAAGCTGGAATATCTTCTTTTTGACGGCAAGCTATTGGCGGCTTGTCGGTATTACCGTAAAAACGCAAACGATATAAGCGCAAGGAAAGTTTATCTATACCGCGCTCAGAAGATCGCCAGCCAGATATATCGCACCCGCCGCTTTTCCCGTCAGCTGCGCAATTCAGGTTCGTTTTATCTGTTCTCTGAAAGGTATGGACTATTGCAGAAAATGTTTGATAACGAGCGGGACAACCCCATCGTCAACCTTATCCTGGCAATGTTTTTTTTACGAAAACGGCGGGAGGATGAACGGGCTCGTGTAGTTTATAATCTGTGTGTCCGCATGGAGGGCATTACAGATAAGCTCCGGTGGGATTTACTGCAAACACTGTCAAAGGAGCAACCCGCTATTCTTCAGGATCCGGATATTGCCGTCATGTTTTCGGGCATCCCCGAAGGCGGTTTTAGCAGTAAGTACGCCAGTTTCCTGCTGTCCTGCTTTATGCGGCAACAGCAGCAAAGCAAGGTTTTAAAGGCCTATTCCGATTTGCAAAAAAACCATGCGACTCCCGATGAAAAAACTCTGTGGAAATACCTGCATTTTTGTCGCAGCAGGAACCTGTGGAGCCCTTCCCTCACGGCATGCTGTCATAAGCTGGCCAGCTCCGGCTGGATAGACAGCTTCATTGCATCCATGGTCAAAGAACTGAAAAGCCGTGGAATGGCTGAGAATACCCGTGAGCTGGACAGGCTTCTCGAGCTGTATGGTTATCAATAAATTCTACTTTCGTTTTATTGAACCCCCCGTTTTTTATGAAGCGGGGGTTTTTGTCGTTTAAACCTCCTGGCGATATTTGTCGGCTTGTGATTCAATTCCAAACCATGTGGTATAATATATCTGGAGGTAGCAAAAAACTGTATGTCAGCAGAGCTGTTCTTTTTGCCCATCAGTCCTGAGCTGCTGCTTATCTCTTTCATACAAATTGTTAAAATCAGTTGCATAATTTTCCTCCAATCATATGAATATAACGAGGGGTGATGTTCTCCATCGATTCAGGTAGCAGGTACCGATTTCCTTAATCATGTGGTGAGCATGCCTCCAGCCTCGTTGAATAAACATGTTTGAAGAACTGAGACGAAAGGAGTCTTTCACATGGAAGAAACCAGTATTAAAATCTTTACCGGAACTGCCAGCGTGAACTTTGCAAATAAAATGTGCAAATATCTGGGTACCGAGGTTGGCCAATCCCAGACCATCACGTTTTCTGAAGGAAATATTTTTGTTAAAATTCTGGAAAAGGTGCGGGACAAGGATGTATATATTGTTCAGACCATTGGGTTGGATCCCAACAATGATTTTATGGAGCTGCTCTTTTTGATTGATGCCTTCAAACGGGCAAGTGCCTCCTCGGTTACTGCCATTATTCCTTATTTCAGCTATGCCAAAGGGGATAAAAAGGATGAACCAAGGGTTTCCATTCGTGCCAGGGTATGCGCTGACTGCCTGGAGGTTACCGGTGTTGACCGGATTATCACGATGGATCTGCATAGCCCGCAGATTCAGGGGTTCTTTAAAAAACCGGTGGACCATTTGTATGGCATGTCCACCCTGTGCAAATACATCCAGTCAAAGCAAATCGAGGATCTGGTCGTGGTATCCCCAGACGCAGGATTTGCCAAGAACGCAAGAAATTATGCGAACCTGTTAAAGGCACCGGTAGCCATTGGAGATAAAACACGCCTGTGCCATGATGAACAAGCGAAGGTTCTTGAAATTATCGGGGATGTGAATGACAGGAACGCTGTGATTGTAGATGACTTCACAATCACCTGCGGCACCTTGATCGATACCGCGCGTATGCTGAAAAAGCACGGTGCCAAAAAAATATACGCCTGTGTATCCCACGCGCTGCTTGACGACAAGGGCTTGAAGGCCCTTGAGGAAAGCGTAATTGAAGAGCTGATCATCACCGACACTGTTGAAAACCCAAAGGCCTTCCATCACCCAAAGGTCACCGTGGTTTCGGTCGCACGTCTTTTTGCGGATGCGGTGCGGATCATTCATAACAAAGACAGCTTAAGCCACCTGTTCGATGATTTGAATAACTGTTTTGACAAGGATTCCTGACAAACAGCGGCTGACCATCATCTGGTTATCCGCAAGATACATCTTCCGCATGTACGCGGATGATCTCAACCATCAACCGGGCGGCCTTCACCATATCGGAAATGGCGATCTGCTCGGAGGTGCTGTGAACGTTGCTCATCCCCACACTGATATCGACGGCTGGTATTCCCTTGCCGTTGATGACATTCGTGTCGCTTCCGCCGCCCGTGGCGTGCAGATTCACCGGAATATCCAGCCTGGATGCGGCTTTTTTCATCAGCTGGATAATACCGTGATCTTCTGCAACGGAGTACCCTCCATAGGTATTTTCAACTTCAATATCCACTGTACCCCCCTCGCGTTCAACGGTTTTTTTGAAGGAATCCGTCAATTGCAGGGTTAAAGAAGAAAGCTTTTCATTTTCGAGGCTTCTGACCTCACCGTCAACGATCACCTGATCCGGTACAATATTTCTTGCTCGGCCGCCTTGAATCATCCCGATATTGCAGGTGCTGCCGGCGTCGATTCTTCCCATAAATGGAAGTTCGGCAATGGCTGCCGCAGCAACCCGAATGGCATTGATCCCGTCTTCAGGGCAAAGCCCTGCGTGAGCGGCTCTTCCTTTCACAATAAAACGCAAGCGGTTATAGCTGGGGGCTTTTATCGCCGCTGTGCCAATAGGCCCTTCATCATCAAGGATGTAGGCATATTTGGCCGGGATAACTGAAATATCAAGTGTTCTCGCACCAAACAGCCCGCCTTCCTCGGCGATGGTAAACACGGCATAAATGTCTCCATGGGAAATACTCTCTTCCTTCAGCACGTTAATAGCCTCGAGAATACAGGCCACGCCTGCCAAATCATCCCCTCCAAGGACCGTTGTTCCGTCACTTTTGATAAGATCCCCCTCGATGATGGGCACCTTCCCGCGCCCGGGCTCCACAGTATCCATATGGGCCATGAACAGAAGCGGAGCCGCTTGATTGTTTCCTGGTATTTTAACAATGACATTCCCGGCATTTCCGCCGATGGTGTCGCCCGCATTATCTTCTGTTGAGGAATACCCCAGTGCTGTAAGCTTTTGCCGAATCGTGTCAGCCATCTGGCGTTCCTTCCCGCCAATGCTGTCAATCCGAACCAGATCACAAAAGGTTTGAGTGATTCTTTCCGTATTCACCATATCCGCCAATCCTTCCTATACACCTGTAGATCCAAACCCACCGCCCCGATCCTGTCCGATGTCGGCAACGGATTGGACAACTCTGAACTTCATCCTCGGCACTTCCTGTAAAACCAACTGAGCAATTCTGTCGCCCTTAAAGATTTGATAGGTTCCGACTTTATTATCCTTTGAGTTCAATGTAAAACATTCGGTGCTCGTGCACGAGCACAAATCCGAGGTATTGGTAATAAGTATCCCCAGTTCGTTGCGATAGCCGCTGTCGATGGTACCCGGTGAATTCGATATGCGCAGCGGTGTCCGCAGTGAAACTCCGCTTCGGGGCCGGACCTGGATTTCATAGCCCTCAGGGATCGCAAACTTTAATCCGGTAGGAATGAGCACAGTTTCACCGGCACCGATCTGAACCTCTTCTGCCGCGCATACATCCATGCCAGCATCCCACAGGTTCTGATATTTTGGGACGACCACATCCGCCCTGCATACTTCAATGGCAACTTCAACCTCTTTCATATTCCCCTCCACATTTGATGATAATGAAGCCTTCTGTTGTTTTTCGGGTATTATTCCAAAACAATACCCCTATTATTAACGCTCACAATAACCACACACCACCACGTTACTTTCAGTTTTCAGCCAAAACGAATTAAGGCAGGATGGCAGCGCATGGAGCTTCCCGGATACCTTAATGCTTATACTTGATCCGCTGAAGCCCGGTTATGCACGGATGGGGCTGCGAATTACCCCCTAAAGCCCGGTTATGAGGCGTGGGGCTTTCTGTTGTCCACTGCCAGCCGGGAAAAACACGGTATTACTCCACTCCTCTGAAGTAGTGACCCCGGGTAAGGCTTTCTCCCTTTAGTCTATTCGAAAGCCCTGCAGACAATTCAACATTCTCTTTCCCGTCAATCCATTGCGCATGATAAAACCGGCAAAGCTCGTGAACATCACCGTTGCTTTCATGCATGATCCCGACGCGCAGAACAGAAACATCGGTCCCGCTTAGCGGTTTTACATCAGTAAGCATCAGTCTGCTGGTGTTGTACAGTGTTGTCCTTTGAAGGAATGGATCGGTTTCATATAGGAAACGTTTGCTCGTCCTGTCGGTTAAAGCCCCCCGGTTTCGGTCGCAGGAACCGCATTTTCGGGTACATGTGCCCTGATTACTTGCAGGACAATATTCCAGCGTCATCACCGGGATTTCCCCATATACACAGGCTTCCAGCGGAATACTCGGAGATTTGATTTTTGAAACAGCCTCCAGGTTCATTTCCACTGACAGCGTAGCGCTAACAGGCTCATATTCCCTGAAAGCTTCTATTGCCCATGAATTGAACAAATTCATCCGAAAATCCAATGCAACCGGCAGCCCGGGGAAGTTCTCATGCATGCGATGCAACATTCCGGGGTTTCCCACCAAGACGCCGTCAAGCTTTTCCCGAATCGAAGCTACCCTGTTTACAGCCCACTGCAGCTGTTTGTCTGTTAAAACCGACGGTATGATGGCATATCCCTCAAGCCCGGCTTGTTTGGCTGACTCGAAACATTCACCTTCGGATAACGGCAGATAGACCCTGTGCACTTGAAGCCCTTCCCAGGTAAAAGCTTCGGGTATTTGAAAGAAATAGAGGCTTATTTCTCTTTTCTTCGTCATGCTTGGAATATTTCCTGGGAAATATGGAAAATCGGGTTCGGTCTGTGTCAAAACCTCTCTTTTAGTAGCGGTTTTTCGATGTTCCAGCAGAATGTCAAGGGCTCGTCTGCGCAGATCGTTGATGACGGAGATCGGAATGTAGGATCTGTTATCGGTTTTTACTTCAAGCAGATGAAAGAAAAATGGCGTATCTCCTGTTTTTTTCAGCTGAGCGGATACCCGCTCCGCGGTGAGAGGTTTCTCTGTGGCTTGCTGTGCAGGTTCCTGTGATTCTGCTGCTGCCGTATTCCCATCCTCATCCGAAACTTGAAGAATGGGCTTTTCACCGGCAAACAGGTGAAAACATCCTGTTATTGCAACCCTTGGCGTGTCTTTGAGGCTGGAAAGGTGATCCATCAGTTCTTTATCATAGGTTTTGTATACAGCGCTTCCCGCAGCAGGATCCGCTTTGAAATTTCCAACCAGAAGAGTATCTCCCGGCTGGGCGGTTTTTACATGGGAATAATTATGCAGCATCACACTAACGATGGTAGATGGATTGCCCTTTTTCGCATCCCATATTTCAAGGCCATCCCCCATATGGGTCTCATGGGTGAATTTTATTTTTACAAGCCTGTCATCGTCCCGTACGCCAAACCTGGAGCGCGTGTTTCCCTCTGTGCGCTCTACCGTGCCCACATGTATTCCCCAATGCTTTGGGTGCTCGGTGCTCATCAGTTCCTGAAAATTAACGCCTTTAAGATAACCCTTTGTAAAACCTCCGCGGTTAAATACGCTCTCCAGCATGCGGACATCCGCGGGGTCTGTTTTATATTCGGATGGATTGGTCAATGCCAGATCCAAATATTTTCGGTATACCATCACCGTTGCCGCCACATATTCAGGGGACTTCAGCCGTCCTTCAATTTTCAGTGATTTCACCCCCGAAGCGATCAGCTCGGGCAGCAATTCAAGGGTCATCAAGTCTCTGGGGCTCATCAGATATTCTCCACAGGTGCCCGGATAGCCATTGGTCCATGGAAGCCTGCAGGGCTGGGCGCAGCGCCCACGGTTGCCGCTTCTGCCTCCGATGAAGCTTGACAACAGGCATTGCCCCGAGCGTGAAATACAGAGTGCCCCGTGAACAAACACCTCCAGCTCCATATCGGTGGCTTGGGATATTGCTTTAATCTCTTGCAGCGTCAGCTCACGAGACAGAATAACCCGCTGCAGCCCAAGCTTTTGTGCGGCCTTCACACCATCTGTGTTATGAAGGGTCATCTGGGTGGAGGCATGGAGGGGCAGAGCTGGTGCGATTTCTCGCAGCAGCCGGGCCAGTCCAGGATCCTGAACAATAACCCCGTCAATTCCCTCCCGATAAGCAAAAGAAGCCAACGCTGCGGCTTCCTGAATTTCATTGTCCTTCACGAGGGTATTTAATACGAGATATACCTTTATGCCCCTAATATGGGCATCCTCTA
>JAAYJG010000160.1 GCA_012523055.1 Ruminiclostridium sp.
CCGGTGTTATCTGAACAAAAGTGGGCTTCGCCCACAACCCAATATCGGTACTTACATCTGTAAAACATCAAATTCTTGTTTTTATTTGATGTTTTACAGATGTAAGTTACTAAGAACCTTTTCCAAAGGGTTTTCAGGAGGTGCAGCATGCCGCGGACCATTGAACTGCAATCTGGTACAGCCGCAAATATTCAAAAGCCCAAGCAAGAAAGCGGACACAAGGTTGTTGACAAAACTCAAAAGATCATTCAGGTCTTCGGGGTATTGCTCACCGGGCTTATCAGCCTGTTCTGCATCCTGCCCTTTGTGCTGATCATTTCGTCCTCCTTTACTGCAGAGAAAAGCATTACCTTACATGGATTTTCACTTTTCCCGCGAGAGTTCAGCCTGGACGCCTATGATCTGATCTTTCAGAACCCAAGGATGGTACTCGGCTCCTATGCCGTAACCATAGGGCTGACGATTACAGGCACGCTGATTGGTCTGTTCATCATTGCCATGACCGGGTATGCGCTGCAAAGGCCCGATTTTCTGCTGCGCAACCATATCTCCTTCTATATTTACTTTACAACTCTATTTTCAGGCGGGTTAATCCCCTTCTACATGATGGTTACAAGGACACTGAAGCTCAAGGACAGTTATCTGGCTGTTTTACTGCCATTAATGATGTCTCCGTGGCTGATCATTCTGATGAAGAATTTCCTGAAATCCATCCCCCATTCCATCACCGAATCTGCAACCATTGACGGGGCAAACGATTTCTATATCTTCATCAAAATCATCCTGCCCACAGCCACCCCCGCCCTTGCCACGGTCGGTCTCTTTCTGGCCCTTAGTTACTGGAATGAATGGTACAATTCCATGCTGTTTCTGTCCAGCAGGGTTGAATACCGGCCGCTGCAGCTGTTTCTTTACAATACCGTCAACGAGGCAAAATATATCCGGGATTCGGCCGCAGCCTCCAACATCCCAGCGATAGAAATACCGCTGGAGTCCATGAAAATGGCAACGGCTGTAGTCGCTACCGGTCCTGTCATCTTTATTTACCCCTTCGTCCAAAAATACTTTATTCAGGGCATTACCGTCGGCGCGGTGAAAGGATAGCATTCAAATAACCGGCAGGTTATCTTGAAAATAGGATAAGGATTTATGAAAAGGAGGGCTTTTTATGAAAATGAGAAAAGCTGCATCAGTTTTATTCGCACTTTTATTGGTTCTGGCCATGACAGCCTGCGTCACAATCCCCGGCGGATCGGTGACGGAACCCACAAAAGCACCTGCCAGCAGCGGAACAACCAAGGCACCTGACACATCCAAGTTTGTCACCATATCACATCTTTCTTTGGGTAACAAACCGACCAACGGGCAATATGAGGCTGTGAAAGCCGAATGGGACAAATACCTGAAGGAAAAACTGAACTGCGCTCTTGAAGTTCAATACATTGGATGGACCGATTATATGACCCAGTATAATCTGCTGCTTGCAACAGGAGAAGGCCTGGATCTGATCAA
>JAAYJG010000161.1 GCA_012523055.1 Ruminiclostridium sp.
ATATTGCTTCTTTCAATGCGACAGCTTTTGCGTAATAGGTTTTCCCCGTTTGTAAAGCAGGCTCGTTACTTCCGGTTTGCATCGGCGAAAGCCTAATCTCCTGATTAATCGCGTATTTCCCCACAGAGTTTGGAATCTCCTGCCCGTGTTCATCAATCAATGCTACCATATAATAATTACAGGGCAATAGTTCATTTGCTGTGATGCTGAGCTCCACCGCGCCATCTCCGGCGTAGCTTAACACGGCAGCTTCCGGCTTGCCAGGCAGATTTGGGTTTAAAAATGTAAACGTATCATCCCCCATAGCAATGCTCATGCCGCCCTGATGGTCGCTGAGCATCGCTATAACATAGTAATCGCCTTCCTCAAAGGTATCGGGTAAGATAAAAGTATACTCTCCGGATGTAATGTGTTTCAGGCTTATATTCCCAATATTAACCAGCGAATCGCCTTCTTGAACATCGCTTTGCTGTATCCTGCTAATGATACCACTGTCTTTTGTGACATATACATTCAGATCTCCCGAGGCTTTACCCTGTGTGTCAGTTATCCATAAAACTTTCAATTCCCGGCTTTGCGCGGAAGTCCGTTCAAATGACACACTGGCGATCACCGGCAGATTATCCACACCATTGACTTCAAATCCATCAATGGATACATTATCAGCAGTAATGGACAATGTCCAGTTTCCGGCAGCCAGTTGCGTGGGATTGGTGATGGTAATATACAAATAATTTTTGTCATCTCTCGTTTGAATCAGGTAATTACCTCCCCCGCTGCCGTCGCTTTCCACCATGGGAATCCGCTGTCCGTCCGGATTTGTCAGGATAATTTCATCGGGTTGCGGTTTTCCTGTGCCTTTAAGCGGGATATCAAACAGCAATGCGTCCTGCCCGGAAGGATCAAAGTACTTTATCACTCCTCCTCCGGCGCGTGTTTGAGCAACCGGTAACGATATCAGCCGACGCATATTGGTGCCATAAGCCATTGTGGATGGAATCAACTCACCGTTGTCGTCTTCATAAGTCGATGGTATGTAGGTGACTGCCAACCCTCTGGAAGACAGATCAATTCCGCTTCCAAATTCCAACTCCCCATCCCAATAGTATATGATTCCAAATTCAATGCCAATTATCCGGATATTTGCACCAATGAAATCCGAAGATATTGCTGCTTCAACCTTTGCAAGCTCCATACCACCCACCAATGGTACATCATCCGGTATGATCAAAGTTGCATAAATATATCCATAAAAATAATCCTCAGTTATTTTTATTGTAAAACCGCCGCTAAGAACACCGGCACAAATGCTGACCTTCCCATACGCACTTACATAAAACGGCGATACCCATTGAATTGCCATCCCGGCGGACATTTTCATTATCTTTCCTTCATCATCTCCTCTGAGCCTTAGCTCACCATCAAATTTTATACCTGACAGTTTCACCTCAAGCGCGAAATCACCTTCTAAGGTTTGGATAAGCTGCAGCTGCGTTTTAAGATTAATTGTAATCGGCGGGAGCTCTCCGGCCGGTTTATCACCTATTGTATCCGCCAGACCCGAGATCCCTCCCCCCAGCCCTGTCATGAACACATAGGGTGGTACAATGGGAATTTGCATAAAATCTCCGCCAAGATAAAAGGACAATTCATCAAGAACAATGCGGGGTACAGATTTAACAGGAACCTGCTTAAACGCAATGCTCCCCTGACATTCAAGCATTGTCAGCTCCAATCCCAGTTCGATCCTGTAATAATTATCAATAGTATTAATGGTCACTTCTGCTTCAACGCCAAAGGCGTTTTTCACCATGGAACCCATTACATCCTCGGGCAGTTTTACCGTCAATGTTGTGTTAATGCCCAAAAAGCCTATGTCTTCACCGTTCTGACCAAAAAGTACATCATTAATTGCTGCGGTAATAGAACCATCGTCCGGTTCGTCATCATCGTCTTTGCCGGGTTTTTTCCCTCCATTTCCGCTTCCGCCCCCAGCTCCCTCATCGCCCTTTTTGTCAGGTGCCTTTATAGGCAGCGTAATCTTTCCGCCAAAGCTGATACCATACATTCCATTACTTTTTGTCATTTCACCGAATTTTAAATTAATCAAAAATCCGCCGAGATACTGTATCATCGAGCCGGCGCCCACTAATGAAAGTTCAAAGGACTTAGCGTTTCCATCCGCCACATCTTCTCTGTTTAGTGAAAACTTTGTTCCATTTTCTCCTGCAAACTCCCATGCATTGTGCCATACATTGATGGAGTTGATCACCCTCAACGTGCCGTCACCTTCTAAAACAGCACCCTCTGCATCGGCCGTAAGCTTTAGTGGTTCATCTCCGCTATAGGTCAAAATGCTGTTAATTGTGATATCACCGTCAGCTTTGCTGGCTTGATAAAAAGATTTACCGCTGCCATCGATCATCTGACGGAGCTTTCCACGTACTGTCAACAGTAGTTCCGAGCTGTTTTCGAACTTTATCCCCTGATACATCAGACCATTTTTCACAGTGGTTCCTTCTGTAAACGAGGTTAATTCAGACTCGTTGTTAAAGCTGACAAAATCGTAGGTTTGCCTATGATTGGACGGGTGTTCGAACCGAACCATAGACACGATCCCGTAACTTGCGCATCTGTCAAGAGGATCATTTGATACCTTCAACTGCGCCGACGCGGTAATTTTCCTGCCAAAGGATGCGATAAGCCGTTGATCCTGAAACTCAAATTCAATATCATATCTTCCAATCGTCAATAAATCCGTTGTGGAAAACGACATGGTTTTGCCTTCCTCAACGAAGCTTATTCTTTTCTTCTCAATCAGAATGCGCTCCCGATCAGCAGAAGAAACAAGGTGCAGGTTCCAGCCATCACTTGCTGCAAGCGCCTCGCTGAGAGCCTTCATATCACCGGATACGGTAATACCCTTTTCACCCTCGTAGTAAACTGTAGCAGGATTAATCTGGTTCATAACAATATCTGGAAGGACCCCACCCACGGCCGGCAGCAGTATATTGCTGTTTGCACTGTATTCCACAAACCGCTGTGTAGAATCATCCACCACCTCTGTGGCCGTAATCGATGCAACAATACGCCTGGAGGTGATCTGGGCCTGGTTTTCCGCAATAAGGACAATATCGGGAATATCAAATACGGTACCTACATTAAGGCCTCCGCTAATTTCAGCCCTGTATTCCCGGGTACCGGTTTTTTCAAATATTAGTCCTTCATCCACCGACAACATAACCAATGGCTCCAAAAGCTGCCGGGCATTGTTCACACTGTTGTCGATAGAAACCGTCATGCTGAATTTTCCGCCATTCAGGTATGATTTTTTATTACTGTCCAGTTCAATCTTTCCAACATTTATACCAATTGCAACCCGCTGCTCTTTCATTTCCTGTGCAAAATTGCCGATACCGTACAGCATTTCCGCCGCTCTGCTTTCACCGGCTTTTAGCGGTTTTTCATTCCAATAGAAAGCAGTTGCTGTATCGGGAATTAGGTATTCGTTTGAATAATTGGAAAAATCACAATTTGGGTTGGGAGTGTAATCAAAACGGGTATTCGCCAAATTCACCCAATGCCCTGTTACAACCTTGTCCACCATAATACCGCTTTGACCGCTCCAACCATCCAACAATGCGTAGGCCATCTTATCCGGGGACGATAACGAATCCATATATCTTATCTGCTGTGGAATATCATCCACATATTCTGTTTCAACCAGTGTGGGTGATATTTGATTTACCATCACATAGGGTGCGTCAATATTTGAATCAAGCGCATTATCCAGCATCAGGCGTATGCCCACATTGCCATCGCTGCCCGAATGGTTTGTAACGGTATACGAAATTCCCACATTTCCGCAAAGCGGGTTATTTTCATCCAAAGAAATGGCCACGTTTTGCGTTACTGTGTAGTTTTTAATATCCCACGAAATACTCATCAACCGTCCTTCATTGGAGATCACCGGCTGGTGCAGCTTTGTACTGATACCAAACCATCCGTATTCCTGTCCGAAAATATAATCCTTTCCGTCAATACGAATTGTCGTAAAGGAGGTTCCATTGCTTCTGCTTATATCCTCCCTGTAAAGAAGGGGAATATTGTTGTCATAGGATTTCTGCGGATGCCCGTCTTTGGTCTCGATAGAAAATCCACCCGTCCTTGCGTTGAAGCTATACCGGATATAAGCGTTTGCAATAGTATACTCATCTCCTATAGCCGCGGCGGCAGCCGGAATATTTTGCAGCCACATCATTAGCATCATGACAAAAGCAACAAATATACTTAATATACGTCTTGGTAACAATAGATTTGGTTTCATTTGCTCCCCCCCTGACTCTCTTCGCTTTGTGGTACAACATACACTTGAATATTAAAGTAATCCCGTTTATCAGTTTGAATATAAATCGTATACCAGCCTTCGGTGGTATTATCAACGGTAAATGCTCCATTCCTCTGCGTCAAAGGAGTTCCTCTGCTTTTCATCTGTCCCTGCGTAAATATGCCCTTATCATAGCGCGCATAGGCCATACCACTGAAGTTCTTAAGAGAAATCTGTATCCTGTCACCCACAATTGTAGCCACATTTGTGCTGTCCGGCATTTTTCCATTAATCAGCGCAATGGTGTCATAGAAGCCAACAAGACGAATGGTTCTGCGCAGGGTTGTACCGTTTCCGGCTGCGTCATATACGGTATATTCCACATAATAGGGATTGCTTCGTACAAATTCATTGTTATTAATATTGTCCGGATCGAACACACGTCCCCCGATGCCATAACTGATTTTCACCTGATCGGTTAAATCAACCCGAACACCATCCTTTATATCATAAGCATGGTAATCCATCAGTTTAGCCCTGTCATAGGCATACATGGGTTCCCGCTCTTTGGACATGCCTTCGATAAAAATCAACTCTGAGCCATTATCCAGTGTAATCACCGGCGGTGTTTTATCAATCAGTTCAATGTCCACACCATAGGTGACGGAGGTACTGTTTTTCGCCTGAAGATTAAAGCTGAACAATCCGTTTTCACGATATTCCATCTCTTTTTGCATTGACATTGCATCCCTTCCGCCAATAAAGGTGGTTTCCTTATTGGTGGTTACAATAACGTTCACATTTTGGTTTGTTTCGGGGTTGTTTTCGTCGG
>JAAYJG010000162.1 GCA_012523055.1 Ruminiclostridium sp.
GCACAGGGCGCAAAAAGCAGGGGTTGTCCCAGGCAGCCTATGAAGCCCTGGCCATCATCGCATGGCATCAGCCTGTCACCAGGGCTCAGGTCGAGCAAATCCGCGGGGTCAATTCAGACAATGTCATTGTAAATTTGGTAGAAAAAAACCTGATCCGTGAAATGGGAAGGCAGGATTCGCCGGGGAAGCCCAGGCTTTACGGCACTACTGAGGAGTTCTTAAGGATATTCGGCTTCAATTCCCTCAAAGACATGCCTCAGGTAGATATGAATGAAATTCAAACTGTAATGGAAAACATACCGATTGACTGAAAAATTACCACCTTTCATTTAAAACAACCGCATTTGTCATTCACAGGGCAGCATTGAACCCCGAAATCCCTTCAGCAATTCACAATCAGGTTCGAAGCGATGCCTGTATCGCAGTTCTGAATAAATTGGTTGATTATGGATACAATAACCGGGAGGTGACAATCATGACCCCGGTGATTATAGTGCTTATCATTTTTCTTCTTCTGCTTCTTTTTCTTTTCATCCGTTTTCGCATCTATATTGAATTCACTGCCAAAGAAAGCGAGATCACCTATACCATCAAGGGGAAAATTCTGAAGGTCATCAAGGTCTTTGAGGTGAATAGTGGAGAAAAGGATAAAAAGAAAGCGAAAAAAAATGAAAAGAAAGAGGATTCCAAAGATAATAATGTACTTAAAATTTTCAGAAAAGTGATTGCCGAGCAGAGAGGGAAACTTATCCATATTGAAAAGCTTTCGGTTGACGGCACCTTTTCGATCGAAGATGCAGCGGCCAATGCGCTGCTGTATGGTCTCTTTCTAACATTGTGGCAGTTTCTGCTGATTTTCCTTGCCGCAAATTTCTCTCTGGAGCATCAAAGCTATAACTTTTTACCGGATTTCCAAAAGGACAGGAATGAAATGGTTTTCTGTAGCATTCTTCGTGTGGAGTCTGTTCACATGGTTCTGCTGGTTTTACATATCCTGATGGAAGCCCGCAAGAAAAAAACCTGACAGGTTTGAATAGTTTTACCGATCAATGCAAAGGATAAGCAAGGACTGATACAGGATGGAGGTGTAGGAATGGGAGCGCATCCAATTGATGAGCTGATGAAAACAGCCATGGAAAGCATACGGGACATGGTGGATGTGAATACGATAGTTGGTGATGCCGTTCAAACCGCAGATGATACGGTCATCATTCCGGTTTCCAGGGTTGCCTTTGGTTTTGCGGCAGGAGGGGGAGATTATCAGGGACAAAAGGATTCAAAGACCAGTTCGGAAATGGAAGGTTTTCCTTTTGCCGGGGGCAGCGGAGCAGGTGTAACCATTCATCCGGTTGCCTTTATGGTGGTCGGTAAAAACAGTACAATCAAGCTCTTGCCCGTGGAACACTCTTCAGCGATTGACCGTGTGCTTGACTTTGTACCTGGTTTGCTGGATAAATTGACGCCAATGATGGGTAAAAAGAAAGCCGGGGAAGAGGAAGCCACAAATCACGATCACCATGATAAAAAGGAAAAAAGACAACAGGAACCTTTTTAAGGTTCCTGCTGCTTTGAATATTGATCAAATACACTCATTGTGATTGTAACCATTGAATGCTTGGAATTCAATGGTTACGCCAGTTCGATTACTTGTTATTGCTGGTATCGAGTTGAGGATATTGGTTACCGGTATAGCTCTGGAACACCTTTTTCACTATGTTACCACCGATTGTTCCAGCTTCCCTGGAGGTCAGGTCGCCATTGTAACCCTGCTTGAGGTTAATACCCAATTGGTTTGCAATCTCATATTTCATGTTGTCAAAAGAAGTCTTGCTGTTGCTGTTATTGCTGTTTGCCATCTCTTATTCACCTCCTCGCTACTTATTATGGCTGATAAACCTTAATATATAAGTAGAAAGTTATGGTGCTACTGGAAATGGCAAGTTATGACAAATTATGAAACTGGTTCACACCCGCACATCAATGTTCCTGCCAAGGTTGGGATTGCCCGACGGCATGGTTTTCAACAGATCGTTCATCTGCTGCTTCATCGCGTCCTGGGTTATTTTTTGCAGAGAAGCCTGAGCTGTAATGGAAGCATTCATGCTTTTCACAGCATAATAAGCTCCGACCGCGCCTGAAACAGATGCCATTCACTCACCTCCAGAAGAAATATTGCTTATCATTCGTATGTTACGGAAATTTTGTTTCCAATTTGACGCTAAAAGTAATGATTCGCAGCATGTTTAGCTTCTTTAGAAAAGACATTCTATCTTAAATTATACCACAATTCTTCATCAAACAAACATATTTCCATCCAATCTACCTGTTATGACGAAGATGAATCCTAAAATCAACCAATATGCCACAATAAAATAAAAATTAACTGATTTTATCTGTTTTTTCTCCCTGCGTTTATTGAATTTGTAAAAACGATATGATAAGATATACTCAGGATTATAATATCCATGATTTCACTGCATTAGTTCGAAGATTGTTCCATGTATAAAAGCCTCAGAACCGGTATTTTATACATGAAATACATGATTTTCTGATACTATTAAGCATCTTTATTTATCGGAATGAGTTTCCGCAGTGAAATCATCATTTAACCGAAGAGAAAAAGAATCCGTATTCTTTAAGGGGTGATCAGCTTGTTAGGTAAATTGCTTTTCCCAAACAGACAGTTGGAAAAGTCGTTGGATGTCGCATGGCTTCGCAACGAGGTCATCTCCGGGAATGTTGCAAACGCCGACACCCCCGGGTATAAACGACAAGAAGTGCAATTCGAACAATTTCTGAATTCTGAAATGCAAAACAGTCGATTCGAAAGCGGGCAAACACGTCTGTCGGGTGGCGGTAATGCGATCGTGGTTCAAGACAACAGTAGTTACAGCTATCGCCTTGACGGCAATAATGTGGACATGGAGCGTGAAATGGCGCAGATGGCAACGAATACCCTTCGTTACAACACGCTTATTCAGCGCATGAGCGGCCAGTTCAGCAAGCTGCGAAATATTATCCGCGGGAGGTAACCATGGGTTTTTTTACTGCACTTGAATCCAGCGCGTCTGCGCTGACGGCACAACGGCTTAGAATGGACACCATTTCTGAAAATATTGCCAATGTCAGTACCACGCGTACCGAAGACGGCACACCCTATCGCAGGAAAACCGTTATATTTCAGGCTGCAAACGGGAATACGCCGTTTTCTTCCTATTTGTCAAAGGCCAGCCGTGAAAGTTTTTCAAACGGCGGTGTTCGTGTGTCTGCAATCGTCCAGGATACCACGCCGTTTAAAAGCGTTTATGATCCCGGGCACCCCGACGCCGATGAAAATGGAATGGTTCAGATGCCCAACGTGGAAGTGGTGACTGAAATGGTGAACATGATCTCGGCCACAAGGGCGTATGAGGCAAACGTTACAGCGATCAACACCACAAAATCAATGGCAGCCAAAGCCCTTGAAATCGGAAAGTAACCAGGCCGGGTTCTGGCAATATCCGGCTATAGCCTGTATAACTATGGTTTTATGAATGATTAAATTGCTTTATCGAATTGTTTCAATCGGGTAATCAATGCAAAAGATAAATGTTTAAAGGGTTCAAAGGAGAGGGTAATGATGAGTATAACGGGTCTTCAGCCCATACAACAGGTTATGCCGGTTCAGGGTAAAAACCAACAGGTTGCGCAAACCTCAGAAATCAGCTTCAGGGATATCCTGACCCAGGCCCTTCAAAATGTGAATAAACTGGAAAAGGAGTCCGATGCCATTACCAGCGATTTTATCGCAGGAAAAACTGACAGCATCCACTCGGTGCTCATCGCGGCTGAAAAAGCCTCTATTGCAATGGATTTGGTTCTCGAAGTGCGCAATAAGGTGCTGGATGCTTATAGCGAAATCATGCGAATGCAAGTGTAATTTTCAGCCTGCAGGTTTTAAGGGCATCCCTGATGCACTGTTTCCTGTAATCTGTTCTACATAATCGTCCGTTACAAAAGAAAAACCGGTCTGGAGGGATTTAAAATGCCGGAAGGTTTACAGAAGCTTTGGAATAAAATAAAGGACTACTGGAAAGAGCTTGAGAAAGGCCAGAAAACCAGTATATTCATCACTGCCGGGGCGATTATTGCAGCGCTGGTATTTACCCTTGTCATCAGCCTGCGAACAAACTATGTACCGCTGCTGGAGAGTGGTAATGATTACGATATCAAGGCAATTGTCGAATATCTGGACACCAATGGTATCAAATATAAAAAGGCAAGCAACCAGATTTTAGTAGACAGCAGTAGAAAAACTGATATTGAATTTGACCTGGCCAGTGAAGCAGGGCTGATCAGCCCCGATGTCATCTTCGACCAAAGCTGGTCAAAGCTTTCGCTCACCGTCACCGAAGAGGACAAGGCCAAGCTTTGGCGGCAGTTCGAGCAAACCAACCTGGTTTATAAGCTCAAAAAGTTTGAAAATGTGCTGGATGCATCGGTTCAATATACCAAGCCTGAAAAAACCTATTGGGCCAATAAAAACGGCACCGAGGATCAGGGCTCGGCTTTTGTGTCCCTGAAGACAAAGGGAGATCTTACTCCCGCTCAGGTAGAGGCAGCCACCAGGGTTGTCGCCGCTTCCATCGGCATTCCAAAGGACAACATCACATTGGTGGATGAGTTTTTAAACCCGTTGAACGCATCCCAGTCCGACTCCTCGGTGGGTATTGCGGGCACACAGGAAGAAATGCGGCGTAACAGGGAACTGGAGCTGGAACAAAAGCTATACAAGCATTTCCGTGTGGGAATGATTCAAAACGCCAACTTTGACACCATGAGCGTTACTGTCAGCGCCATGCTCGACTTTGATGTGCTCAACAGCAGGGAAATCCAATATACGGCGCCCGACAGCGACGGTGAGGGCTTTACCCGCAGCCTTGAGACCCTCGAAGAAAAGCTGAGAAACGGTGAGGAAGGGCAGGCTCCCGGCTTGGACAGCAATCCCGGAACCGCTTCTTATCAGATAGGGTCCGGCGGTAATTCCAGCTACGATAAAGAACATAATGTGGAAGAACGGCTGTTTAATGAGAAAGAGACCGAGTCAAAAAAAGCATTGGGCAAGCTGGTGGCAGACCAGACAAAAGCAACGATAACCCTTTGGTACGGGCATATTGTTGAAACTGCCGATGCCTTAACCAACGAGTATATCGATCAGGTGAAGCTCAATGCCAGCAATGCCATGGGCATTCCGGCCAACAACATTTCAGTCAGTATCCAAAAGCTTTTGCCCGAGGTTACTGCGGATGTTCAGTTCTCCGAAAGGCTTGGCCTTTTTGTCGAACAATATGGTTTATATGTTTTGATGCTGTTGTTGCTGGCCGTGATGGCGGTGCTTCTGATTCCGAAACGGAAAAGTGAGGAACCGGTGTCCGAGCCAGAACCCGAGCCCGCTTATGCCGGGCCCCAGTTTGTGGTTCCTGAAAAGCACAGACCGGGTCTTCCCAGTATCGAGTTGGGTGAAAACGATGAACTGAAGCAGCAGATTGATAAATTTGCGGCTTCAAAGCCTGATGCGGTTGCACAGCTGCTGCGCAACTGGCTTACTGAAGACTGGGATTAGGAGGTGTTTGATGTGGCTGCCAGAGGGGAAAATCTAAAAGAATATACCGGAAGAGAAAAAGCCGCGATGCTTTTAATCACCCTCGGGCCAGAGCGATCAGCGCAGATATTCAAGCACCTGAAGGAAGAAGAAATCGAACAGCTCACCCTTGAAATTGCCAACATCCGCAGTGTATCCACACAGGACAAGGACAGAATTCTGGAAGAATTCTATCAGATATGCTTGGCTCAGGAATATATCACCGAGGGTGGTATCGGGTATGCGAAGGACATTCTTGAAAAGGCCCTGGGCACTGAAAAAACCATGGAGATTATCAACAAGCTGACGGTCTCGCTGCAGGTCAGGCCCTTTGACTTTGTCCGAAAGGCCGATCCATCTCAGGTGTTGAACTTCATTCAAAGTGAACATCCACAAACCATTGCGCTGATACTTGCCTATCTGAAACCGCAGCAAGCCGCAGTGGTTCTCTCGTCACTGCCACAGGACAAGCAAGCCGACGTTGCCCGGCGTATAGCAGTGATGGATCGCACCTCCCCCGAAATCATCAAGGAAGTGGAACGGGTTCTTGAGAAGAAGCTGTCTTCCCTGGTCACCGAGGATTACACGGCAACCGGAGGTCTGCAGGCTATCGTGGATGTACTCAACTCGGTAGATCGCGGCACCGAGAAATTCATCATGGAAACCCTGGAAATTGAAGATGCCGATCTGGCTGAAGACATCCGCAAGAGAATGTTCGTCTTTGAAGACATTCTTCAGTTGGATAACCGCGCCATCCAGCGCTTCTTGCGCGAGGTGGACAACAACCAGCTTGCTCTTGCATTGAAGGGCGCTACCGAAGAGGTTCAAAACCTGATTTACAACAACATGTCCAAGCGCTTAACCGAAATGATCAAGGAAGATATCGAGTTTATGGGCCCCGTAAGGCTGAAGGATGTTGAAGAAGCCCAGCAGAAGATCGTAAATGTGATCAGAAAGCTTGAGGATGCGGGTGAAATTATTATTTCCAGAGGCGGAGGCGACGAAATCGTTGTTTAATGTATATGGCAGCAGCAATATCTATAAAAAATATCAGGTCAACATGGGGAACCCCTACCCGGTAAA
>JAAYJG010000163.1 GCA_012523055.1 Ruminiclostridium sp.
CATTCGACGAGTCGGTTGATTATGTTTGCAATGAACTGGAACGTGCTGCGGCGCTCATGCCGGAGACTGTATCAGCCAGTTTTTTCGGACGGCCCGTGTCCGGCTCCGCATTAGGTCTGAGCGCCCGCTTGCGGTTGATTCAGGCAAGTCCGCTGTGGAACGGAGGTCTGGCAGCCCGAAGAACTTACGGAACGTGGCTGAGAACAACCGACAGGGTGAACTATGTTTCACAAACGTATGACGAAAGGAAATGGGCTCAGGCAGCAGCGGTTTGCAAACGTATCATTGACTCCGATGTTTTTGCACTGCACACCATTGGGAAACGTGCCGATAGCCCGGAATTGCCGGATAATGTATCAAAACTTGATTTTCCAGACGGAGCCGGGGACATCGACGTGTTCAGATCGCTTCACGATATGTTCAACGGAGAATCACCGGTGATGCGAAATACGGAGTTCATGTGGGCGCAAATGTCAGACGGCCTGCTTAGATATACACGGCATTCCTTTCCATACGAAACATTTAATGGATATGCCACCGTATCTGTGCCGCAAAAAATCATTGACGCCTTCCGCATGGCGGACGGACGTCCCATAAATAATTCAAGCGCTGAATATCCCTACGAGACGGATGGTATTTGGAACGGTTCTGCTGACATGACGTTTTCCGGTTATACGCTGAAAACAAACGTTCACAAAATGTTTGTCAATCGCGAGATGAGGTTTTATGTAAACATCGGATTCAGCGGGGCACACTGGCCTATGCTTTCCACTTCGAATAATACGAGAAGGAATGTACAGTTTTGGTATAATGCTTCCGGAAATGCAGGTAAAAACACCGTACGTAATCTGCCTTACAACGTAAATACAACCGGCTATACATTGAGAAAATTTGTACATCCTGAAGATTCCTGGGGAGTGCCCGGTCAAGGTGAAAACTATGAAAACTCCCGGCGGGTGCCAAAAGCGTATCCCATTATCCGCTATGCAGAAATTCTGCTTGCCTATGTGGAAGCGTTGAACAATCTGACCTCCTCACACAGCATTGAAGGTAGCGACAATAAAACCTATACGCTTACAAGAGACATGAACGAAATGGCCAAATATTTCAATATGGTTCGTTTCAGGGCAGGATTGCCGGGATTGACTCCTGAAGAACTTGCTTCGCAGGAAACGATGCAGGAATTGATTGAAACAGAAAGAATGGTGGAACTGCTTCATGAAAACGCACGTTTTTGGGATGTGCGACGCTGGGGAAAGTACGAAACCACTGAGAGAGAATCAATTATGGGCATGGACATGGATGCTGACGGATTGGCATTTTACAATATAGTTCCGGTTAACCAAGTGGTTGCCAGAAACAGGGTCGTGGACAAAAAGCTCATTCTTCTTCCAATCGAATTAAATGAAGTGAGAAAATCACCTTCCATGGATCAGAATCCGGGTTATCAAAATTAATTGAAAATGGAAAATAATATGAAAATATCATTAAAATTATTCATCGCCGGCATCATTGTATTAAGCATTGCCGGTTGCGATAACGAGGCCATCTATAATGAAGAACATTTCAAGCCCCAGGTTTATCTTTTAAGCAGCGGGATGGAAAATGTTTTTATTGCCTCTTATTCGCTCAATGAAGAAGAGCCGGTACAGTATGTTACCATCGGATGCGGAGGTTCAAACACCAATGAGAAATCAATCGTAGTGAATATTGAGCCAAACCCGGAAATGTTGGACAAATACAACAGTTTGAATTATGATTACGAGAATCAATATGCCAAACTGTTGTCTGAATCCAGGTACGAAATCTCGTCCTATACGATAACCATGCCGGCCAAGTCAGACTATCACTACGAAAGAGTACCTGTGAAAGTCAGACCGGAAGGGCTATCTCCCGACTCGATTTATTTCATTCCGTTGAAAATCGTAAGTGTATCTGAATACGAGGTGAACGAGGATAAACAAGACGTCCTGTTTCGGGTAGCGATTGAAAACGATTTCGCAACTCAACACCCGGTAACTTATTACACAAAAAGCGGCCAAATGACCTCTCCGACTCTTGTAATGAGTGGTACCAAAACCGTACATCCGTTAAGCAAGGACAAGGTGAGGATGTTTATTGGCAATGAATCCTACACGGGTTTTACAACCCCTGAGGATATTCACAGAAACTCCGTTGTGGTTCAAGTCCATGACGACAACACCGTCACGGTTTTGCCCTATGATAGTTCTCTCATGGAAGTGGAAATGCTATCCAATCTTCCCAACTACAACCGTTACGATCCGGCCTTGATGCAAGGGCTTACCAAGCAGCGCGTATTTTGGCTGAACTACCAGTTTCGCCAAAGA
>JAAYJG010000164.1 GCA_012523055.1 Ruminiclostridium sp.
TGATACCTTGATGATGGTCGCTTTAGTTTGCATTCAACTCACTCCTTCCACAGTTGGAAATATACCCTTTCATTGTTTCGAATTTGCTGTCGAGTATAACCACAAGAGCGATAATGTACTTTCTGTTTTGTTCGATGGTTTTGCGGCATACCGGGGATAGCTCCATCAGCTCTTTAATCGGGATGCCTTTGGTACGCTTTAGCTTTGAAAGAAGGGGACTGTTATCATGAATCAATCTGGCCAGATGAATCATTCTTTTTCGTGTGTCGACCTGTTTGGGTGACCGATGAATCAGATCGCCCAGGGAAATCTGGTACTGCTTTAGTTCCTGAATCAGCGCATTGATTTCATCTCTTACCTCCAGCCCCAAAAAAGACTTGTCCTCTGTGGGGACATCGTAAGGATGATTCTCTTCATTATCGCCTCGCAGGCTTTCGAGCGATACAACCTGCTTGTCCTTCTGTTTTTTTCTTGCATAATCATTTAACCGGTTGCGGATCACAATCTGAGAAAAATTCAAAAAGGACATGCCTTTTACGATTTTATATGTATTGATGGCTTCATTGAACGCGATGAGGGCGATGCTGAATTCATCGCTGCTGTAGTCATTCTCAAGACTGTGGTTATACATCGATACACATTTCAGGATAAAAGGCTTGTACTCTAGAATAAGCTTTTCTCTCAGCGCAAAATCGCCTTGCTGTATGCTGTTGATAGTATCTTCGATTTTGTGCGGTTTCTCTGCGATGTTTTTATTTCTTACAAAAGACAGCACAGCGTAACCCTCCTCATGCCATGAATTTTTCCTGTTCCATATCTCTATTTCATTGAAGCATAAATATCCTTTATATATTATATATGCGCAAGAAGTATACAATTTGATAGGGTAGTTTCCATGAAAAACGATAATTTTGTTAAAATGAGGCTTTTCGCATGCTTTTATCGGGAATTTTGCATAAACAGAAGCTGTTCAGCCACGTTTTTTGTCGAGATCCTTATGGTCATGTCATAATTATACAATATACGAAGTCCTGGAGATAGCAAATTGTGTTTAAAACCGATGTACAGTAACCTCCGGGTGCATCATAAATCCTCTAATGCTATTGAACTGAAACTTGAAAGGAATACACCCTGTTCAAACCCACTTTTCATCAATACATATGTTCCCACAAAGATATGTGTTATAACACGAGCACAGCGAAGTCATCCTCAACTAAACGATATCATCCTGAACGCAGTGATGTCATCCTGAGCGTAGCGATGTCATCCTGAGCGCAGCGGTGTCATCCTGAGCGCAGCGGTGTCATCCTGAGCGCAGCGGTGTCATCCTGAGCGTAGCGGTGTCATCCTGAGCACAGCGGTATCATCCTGAGCACAGCGAAGGATCTTGGAGCAATGCGAGAACCTTCACTTCATTCAGCGGGCTATGCCTGCTAACCTCTGAACAGTCCTCCATAACTAAAGAAACGACACGAAACCTTTAACAGGTTTCACAGGAGTAACGATTACTCCCAGCATTCGATGAGTACAATGATTTTACAGCAGACAAAATGAAACATATGGAGTAAAATAGCTATAGGATAATACCCGCTATGCAATTTCTTAAAACAATGGAGGAACCGGTTATGAGCTTTGAAGGCTTTAGTGCGGACGCGCTGAAATTCTTATTGGAAAATAAAATCAACAACAGCAAGCAATGGTATGAGGCCCACAAGGACGAGTATAAGCGATTGGTCTACAACCCGTTTACCGAGCTGGTAAAGGAACTGGGGCCTGCAATGCTTCAAATAGACAGCCAGATCATCATTAAGCCCACAAAGGTGATCTCAAGGGTACGCAGAGATACACGTTTCACCCACGATAAAAGCCTGTACAGAGACAATATCTGGATCAGCTTCTTGCGGGACAAGTCAAGAATGTCCACTGCAGCCTGCTATTGGTTTGATATCGGCCAAAACGGTTCAAGCCACGGCGTGGGGTTTTATGGCGCTACACCCCAATCCATGGCCCGCATGCGTGAGATGATCATCAACAATCACCCGGCATTTCAATTTGCGCGTGAATGTTATGAAAGCCAAAATCGGTTTGTCATCGGAGGAGAAACCTATAAACGCAGCAAATTCCCGGATCAGCCTGAGAACCTTAAAGCCTGGCTGGATCAAAAGAACATCTTCTTTGAATCCTCTGAAACGAGCTTCAAGCATGCTTTTTCAAAGGAGCTTCCAGCGTTTTTAAAGGAAGGTTTTCAAATGCTGAAACCGATCTATGACTTTTTGTGCATTATTGAGGATTGATGATATACCCTGATTTTCGATATGCCTCTTCACACATGCAAGCATTCTGAACCGTATGTATAATTAGCCTGTTTTTATGCTTAAAATAACTTTTCCGGTTGTTTAAGCACAAAAACAGGCTGTTTCTGTATTTTCGTTGACTTCTATTTTTTGCTTGATTACGATGGTGTAGAATCGATAATTCCGGGGAGAAGTGTTGTGAAACAGAATAACAGGAAGAAAGACGAGGCTTTTTGTCCGGAGGATTATAGTATTTACCGGTATGAGCCTGAGGAATGGCTGCTTTACGCGGGCATAGGGGCGGGGGTCATGGGTCTTGTCGGATGGGTGTTTTACAGAAGCTTTTTCATTGTTATCATCGCTGCAGCGCTTGGGCTTGTCTACCCCGGAATCCTGAAAAAGGCCATGGCTGAGAAAAGGCGTAATGTCCTCAGGGTTCAATTCAAGGATTTACTGTACTATTTGGGGTCTTCGCTGTCTGCCGGGAAATCGGTGGAACAGGCCGTCGGCCAGGCATATATCGTCCTGCAGGGCCTGTACCCTGGTAAAAAGTCCGATATCGTACGGGAAACAGAACTCATTTTACGCAGGCTTCAGATGAATGAAAACATCGAAGGAATTCTAAAGGATTTTGCTATCCGATCGGGCATCGAAGAAATACACCACTTCGCGGATGTTTTTTCAGTTTGCAAAAGAACGGGCGGGAACCTGATCGAGGTCATCCGAACCACGGCTGCAATGATCAGCGAACGCATCGAAATCAAACAGGAGATCGAAACGGGGCTTGCCGCCAAAAAACAGGAGCAAAGGCTTCTGTCACTGTCGCCCGTGGCAATGGTCATGTTTATTTCAGGCATGAGTGGAGAGTTCATGGAGCCATTGTTTACCACACCTGCAGGAAGGGTGGTTATGACGATCAGCATGCTCATGTCCGGCCTCGGAGTTTTGATCTCCAACCGCATTATGAATATCAGGTTTTAAAGGCGGGGTTATATTTGACCGTAATCTATTTCATCCTGATGACCGGGATCATTCTGGTGTACCTGATTATAAACGGAAGTGTCCGGCAGCGGTACCTTGATCAGATGGAACCGCTTGACAAAAAGGAATTTACCTATAAAGGGTTGTTGCCTTTTGGGCTATGGTTCCATGATGAAATAAAGGTACCATCGTCGGGTTCGTATTCTGTTTTTCTTTATCAGCGGGTTGTAATGGTGTACGGCACAAGATACGCCAGTTATTACCTGAGGATACTTTGGGCCGAAAAAATCATGTATTTTTGTCTGGGGACGGTCGTTGCATCATTTTTAGGAGCAGCATCTGGTTTTGGTGCGGGCTTTCTTGCCATCATCCCTGTTACCGGAGGGTTGCTGTTTTTCTTAGCCGACAAAAACCTGGATGAGAAGGCAAAAAAGCGAAAGCTTCAGCTGATGATGGATTTCCCGGTCTTTATCAGCAAGCTGACGCTTCTGATGAATGCCGGAATGCACCTTCGACAATCCCTGGAGAAGATCTATGTGGATGTCATGGAAAGAACCCCACTTTACGTAGAGCTTGGTACCGTGCTGGAGGATATCTCGGCAGGCACTACTGAAAGCCAGGCATGGCAGGAATTTTCTGAAAGATGCAAGGTCAGGGAGATCACATCCTTTGCCAGCATCATTTCTCAAAACGCAAAAATTGGCGGCAGTAAAATGGTGGACGAGCTGAAGCGGATGACCCATGAAACCTGGGAAATGCGCAAGCACGCAGCCAGGCAAATGGGTGAAACGGCAGCCGCCAAGCTTATTTTTCCATTGATGCTGATGTTCATATCCATACTGGCTATTGTCGTAACACCTGCAGTTTTACAGTTTTCAACAGGTTTTTAGCTTGGCTGTCCGTATGCTTGACCCTGACTGCCTGGTAAACCCGGAAGTAGGCCTAAAAAACACTGAACGTCTGATGAAGGTAACAGGTACTCGCCACTACACATTTTTTCGACTCTGTTAAAGCTCACAATATCACGTTTATTGCCTCTGGCAAAACTCGTAGTATCAAGTTTATAGCCTCTGACAATACATTAGCTTGGGCGGCAGACTTTTTACCTCGTTATAGATGAATAATCTTTTCCGAACAGACCGCAAGGAGGAATGTAAGGTGAGAAAATTTTTTGTAGCACTCGTCCGAAATGAAAAAGGGATCAACACGGTGGAAATCGTTGTGCTGGTCGCCATAGCCATTGGTCTTGCGCTGATTTTCCGTGAACAGCTGTTGGGTTTTGTCAATGCAGTAGTCGGCAATGCCCTCGATCCATCGCGTGTTGCAGTACCCACGCCCACTCCGTGATCACAAAATCGGTTATGGAAAATTCCATCGAACACAAGCCGGTTACATATTGCAAAGCTATAAAAACAGGCCATTCTCAAATGGGGGTTATGACAGTTGAATATGCAATAATATTTCCATTTGTCATACTCATTGTCATGCTTTTGATTTACCTTGGAATGATCTATTACCAACAGGCACTGCTGCAGTCTGTTGTCAGCAAAAACACACAGGACTGGGCTTTCCTGTGGGGATATGACGCGCAAAAAATTCAACCGGGAGAAGGAATTCTCAACCGCGAGGGGTATGGCAGCGAGGGGCTTTACTGGCAGGTGTTTTCTGGTGCCAAGCAGAAAAAGGAGATTATCAGCAACGCCATTTTGGAAGAATATACTGAAAAAAGCCTTCTCAAATCCAATCGGAAAATCCAGGTTGCAGTTATATATGAGAATTATGTCATCTTTCATCAGGTTGGTGTGAAAGCTGTAGCAATATACCCAATGCCAATGAAAGGCCTGTTTCGGGCTTTTGGCCTGCCAGGGGATATCACGCTGCAGGCCAGCAGTGAAACGACTGTCCATGATCCAAGGGAATTTATACAAAATGTGGACCTTTTATTGCAGTTTTATGAAGAGTCCGGAGCGAAGGAGTGGGTAATGGAGAAATGCAAGCCCTTGACCGACTCCCTGAAAAAGTTGAAGGATCAGTTCAAATAAGTTTTATGTAGTGGGTTCAGCTTTAAAAAAGAGGCAGCGAAAAGAAAAGCAGAGGGAATCATGAAAATGAAAGGCAGCATTACAGTTTTTATGAGTATTATTCTGTCAGTGCTCATTGCTTTTTCAGGTGTGATGGTCGATCTGTCAAGGCGACAAAGCGCGGAAAAGCATGCCCGCGCCGCTGTACAGCTATCAGTTCAGTCAGCACTGACACAATATCTCGCACCGCTGAAAGAGGGTTATGGCATGATGGCCATGGGCCTCGAACAGGACGAACTGGGGGCCTTGATCGGTGAATTGCTGATAAAAAACCTTGCCGCTGAAAATCAATATATGCCCGGATACACCGACTTATATGGTTTCGAGGTTGAAAATGTAACAGTTACCCCCATGTTTAACCTCACCGAAGACTATGTTTTGGAACAACAAATCACCCAGTTCATGAAATATCGTGCACCTGCCTCCACCATCGGAAACTTTGTTGAAAAGCTGAAATCCTTGAATACTTGCATGGCTCAATCCGGTCTTTTGAACAACAAGATGGAGCTGGAAAAGAAACTTCAAAAGATCAGGGAGGAACAGGTCTATCTACAGTTATTGCTTTCAGAAAGAATTAACGGGTTTACCCTTGGCAAAAACCCTGGCAACGACACAAAAAATAAGCTTGATGCCATTCAACGGTGCTGTGATGAGATCTGTCAAGCGGAAAGCAATGAAGGACAGCTGAACACAGCGTGGAATAAAATACCGGATTTTACGAAGAAAATATCCGAAACAAGAAGCGCAATCAACAGTTTGGAAAGCGAGAGGTCTGAGCTACAGCAGAAACACTCATCTTATAAACAACAGTACAGTTCTCTTCAATCACAAATAGAGAGCGTTTTGAAAAAAACAGAAAA
Organism: Ruminiclostridium sp.; assembly: GCA_012523055.1. Lineage (GTDB taxonomy): Bacteria > Bacillota > Clostridia > DSM-8532 > DSM-8532 > JAAYJG01. Next base: position 6,217 of record JAAYJG010000164.1, read on the forward strand.
CCTGGATAAAGATATTCAAAGGCTTGAAAAGGATCTCTCCAAAGAAGAAGAGAAGAAGAAACCCGATACAGAAAAAATAGATTTAATCAAAGAAAAAATCACCTCCCATCAGCTGTCAATACACAATTACGAAGATGACATGACCGCGCTCCAATCAGATCAGGAAGATGTTTCAGAAAACATCAGCAAAACAGCACAAAGCATCCAATCAAAGGAATCTGATATCAGTTCATTGGAAGGAACCGTTAAAAATGATATCTCCGCATTGCAGGAGGAAATTAACTGCTGTCTTGCAATTTTAACCAGTAATTGGGAAAAATTGAGCATGATTCGTGACCAAATCGCAGGGATCCAATCAGAGGCTGAAAAATATATCCGTTATCATCAGGAGGCACTTAAGTTGATCGCTGAATCCCAAAGAGGTTGTGAAGAGGTACAAGCCCTCACCGCTCAGATCAACCAGGAAATCGCCGATCAAACCAGTAAGGCGGATAATTCGTTTCTTACCCGGATGAGGGCTGATATTCAAAAGCTTGTTCTGAATGCGGATCCAATCATATTATCATCCATTGGAAACGAATTGAATGGAAATTTGACCATCCTTTCAAACATCGATGCTGTAGCCTTGTCTGCCTATGAGCAAATCACGGAAAACCTGAACAGCCTGGATCAATTTATTGAAGATACCGGTAAAATTCCGCAAACCTGTACGCCCTTCGAACGGGTTGAATTTGGAACTGCCGCAGACAAGGTTTCTAAAAGTCTGAGCGAGCAAATCACACTAAATACTCAATCCTACAAAAATCCGGAATATTCTGTACAGCCTGCGATTAACCAAAAAGAAAAAAATGCGTTTTATCGATGGTGCAACAAAGTGTTTGCGGAAAATAATGTAACAGACACCAGTAAGGATAAGGGGCAGCAGAAAAAGCTTAAGCAGAACATAAAGAAAAAAGACAAAGATGAGAAAGAACAGCAAAAGGCCTTTAATGGCTCAGATGCAAAGCTTTCCAGCGATGAACTGGAAGAGTTGTTTTTAACGCTGCCTTCTTACCGGGATGATGAAGGTAACTATCCTAATGTGGTCAATAGCCAAGCTGTTCCTCCTTCTTCACAGGAAGCATCCTTACTGCCTGAAACACAGGAGGATGAAAATATTGATATTGAACAAAGCTATAGCAATTCGCTCAATCAAAATGGAAGCATTGCCAAAATCATTGGAAATGCGATGGCCAATGCCGGTGAAGCGTTTTTAAAAAGTCTGTATGTCAACGAATTTGTTGTCAGCGCATTCAAAAACGCCAACATGGACAGCGACAGCAGAACCATGCTTCTTTACACCCGTCAATCCGGTGAAACATTTTATGAAAAAGCAGAGGCGGAGTATGTTCTGTTCGGCTGCAAAAAGGAAAAAGTGAACGCGAACCTTGCCCAAACGTCTATTTTTGGTATACGGATGGGTTTGAACCTGATCCATGTCTACACTAGTACCGATAAATCAGCTTCCGCATTAACCGCAGCCACCGCAATCGCAGGCTGGACAGGCTTTGGGGTTCCGGTGGTTAAGAACCTGATTCTTGTCGGCTGGGCAGCAGGCGAGTCCTGGATGGACGTGAAGGATATCAACAAGGGAAAGCCGGTGGCTGTTTACAAAACAAAAAACACCTGGAAGACCGATTTGAAGTCTCTTTTTTCCGGAGTGGCCGATGAGATCCTGAAAGATTCCTCACAGTGGCTAAAGCAAACCGCCGGGGATCTGATCACCGATGCAGACAAAGCTTTGCAGGACGCTGTTACCGACATCGTCGCCAGTGCTGTTCATGAGGCCTTTTTACCACTGGAAGAAACCATTTCAGAACTCGGGCAGGCTGGCGAAGGCTCAGTGGAACCGGGTGGCGGCGGGTTTCAGCTGCAAGGCGAGATCAACAGCATGGAGGATATAAAATCATGGATAACCGATATGGCACGCAGCCAGTTCGAGGCCATGAAAAATCAATCTGTGGAATGGACACAGGTAAAGGTTGAGGAAATTAAAAAGAAAGTTCAGGAAAAAATCCTTGAATTTATATTTAAGTCCGAGGCTTATAAGGGGTTTGTTTCAAAAATCAGGGTCGGGCTGAATGACCTGATCAATTCCGGGACCGAGCAAATCAGTGATACCATTGCCAAATTGGGAAACAAAGTTGGTGATACCGGTACAACCAGCCAACTGGTTGGCACAGTGGTAAATTTTGATTATGCCGACTATCTGCGGCTTTTACTGTTTGTTGTCCCACAAAAAACCAAACTGCTGCGCTGTGCCGATCTGATGCAGCTAAATCTGCGTGAAACCCTGGATAATCCGGAATTCCTGATGTCGGATTATCATAGCTGTGTGGTTGTGGAAGCCGATATTTCCATGCGCTATATGTTTGTGCCAAAAGGCTTCATGGACAACAGAGGGCATATCAGGGTTCGATGGGGATATGGATATTAATCATGGGAAAAGGAATTTGCCGGACGAAACAAATCAATGGAAAAAAAGGGACAGCCACCATAGAAGCGGCATTGGTTCTGCCCATAGTCATGCTGGCAATTTTGGCGGTTTTGTCCATTATTCGAATCACCGGAACCTATTCAAGAATGCAGCATGCCTTGAACCAGGTGGCTGAAGACATGTCACAGTACAGCTACCTATATGCCATATCAGGCCTGAAAGAAAAGCATGATACGCTGGTAGACAATATCACAGCAGCGCAGGATGAGTTGATGGATCAACAAGAAGCCGTGGGCACCTTCTACCAGTCCATCCAAAGTGTTGCCGGGAATGTGAGCAATTTGGGAAACGGGGTTGATTTCAATGATATTTTACAAACATTTGATGATCTGGACGATGTAAACAGTTCATTTGAGGGGTTATCCACACAAATAGAAACAATTTTGGAGGATCCGATGGGCGAGCTTCGTTTGATAGGCATGTCATTATCGGGTCCTTTGGTAAGCGAAGCAAAAACCGCGTTGCTTGGCTTTATCGCAAAGAGCATGCTGAAAGCCAGGCTTTCCAATGATTTAAACATTCCAGTCAAAGATTTGGAACAACGACTCAGATTGTCCGATGGTGTACAGGCCTTGGATTTTTCATGCTCCACTTTTTTTGAGGATAAACAAACCATTGATCTGATCATGGAATACACGGTAAAGCCCATGCCAGATTTTGTGTTTCTGCCTGAGATTAGGCTGCGAAACCGTGCCTGCGTGCTGGCATGGACCTGGGGTGTTGATCGGCAGGAGCAGCAGCCCGTTCCCGAGGGGGAAAGCATTTGGAATTACGGAGAAAATGGAAGCTTTTTCAAACAAAACTCGGTTCGTGGTATTTCGGGGGAGGATCGATATGCGCAGGAGTTGGTGAAAAAGCTTGGAGATAACTCAAAAGCGACCCCGTATTTCTTTCCAACTGTGGATGTGATTGAATACTCCCATGGTAAGGAACCGGGAAAGCTGATCACGATTTTTACGTTAAACCCGTTTCTGAACTCCTATCAAGCCAAAGGATCGGTTTATTACGCTATCAATAGAAAAATGAAAGACCTTAAGAAATTTACAGCCGCCACAAAAGACGATTGCTACATCAATGTATCAGGTGGAAACTATACGAGAATTCTTTACCTGATCATTCCTGAAAATGAGGAAATACCACAGTTCTTCCAGCCAGATTATGAAAGAGCTCAGGAGGAAGCAAAAAAACTGGGTATTGAGCTTCACCTGCTTAAAAAATATGGCGAATATACAAAGCCCTACCAAAACCCACAGGAAGAGTCTTCGAAGCAGGAATGAACAAAGGGGGAAAACCATTTTTGAAAATGAAAGAATGAATATGAAAGAAACACCCGCCTTCTTGAAAAAAAAAATAGTTATACGCTCAAGGCTGCCAGATCGGGAAGCCTTATCTACCCAATGGGAAAAAAGCATATGGTTCATCATCGGTTGTGCAGTCTTAACCATCTTGTATGTTGTTGCAGCGATCATTTTTCCGTTTTGTGAAAATACATGGCACATTCTATCTTGCATTTTACTGATGACTGCTGCGTCCTTTGCAGATATTCAAAAAAATCAGATCCCTGCAGTGGCGCTCGGTGGTTATTTCGTCATCAACATTGTCCGCAGTGCTTTTTTCATTGGTAGTTTTTCCTCATGGGTCATTGCTGCAGTATTTTCTGCTGTTCTGTTTGGGGTTCATCTGATAAAAAAGAATGCTATTGGAACAGGAGATATCATGATGCTGGGGCTAGGTATTTCATCGCTTGCAGCACAGAGCACCCTGCCCTTTCTTTTTCTTTCATTTTTATTATCCTCGCTCTATGGCATTGTGTTGCTGGTAGTACAAAAGAACCGCAAAACCATTGCGGTTCCCATGGCTCCATGCATTACTATTGCATGGATAACAGGTCTCGCATTATTTTCATGAAGAAAGGAATATCTTATGAGAAGCTTTGATGATTTTCAAAAAGAATATACCGCTGACGGGGAGAAGAGCTATCTCACCTTATCCATACCGGTGGATAAACAGCTTAAGCAATATCAAATTGGTATGCTGGAGAAAAACCGTTTGGATTTGTTATTACCCCTGGTGGTTCAAAGAGTGAATGATGATTGGAAACTGTCCTGCGATATCACATCTAAAATTCCGCTTGGCAGGATACTGGAAAGAAAATCATTACGGCATCATGAATTTGTTTTTATCATCAGACAGTTTGCTGAATTGGTGCATGTTCTGAAGGAATATCTTCTGGATCTGCCCTGCGCTGTGTTCGACAAAAACTTTATCTTTTGTGATCCAGCCGAGTTTGCGTTATATTTTATTTACATACCGGTGAAATCTTCTGAAAGGGAACCTGAGCGCATCAAAAATTTCCTCAGAAAGCTAATCGTTGAAGACATCCATCTGGTGGATGATGTGTCGGGCTCTCAGATAAAGAAGTTGCTTGAAGCTTTAAAATCTGAAACATTTACATCTGAACTGCTCTATCAATGCCTGGACGGTACCGATATTCATAAGGAAGCCCACAGGGGTACCGGTGGAAATGAACATACATCAGACGCAACCGAGCCAAAAGAAGAATCTGGCAGTCAAGCTTTCATTTCAGACGTGCAGTTCGTTACAGCACCCAGACCGGATAACTCTTTGGGGGGCGGCAAGCGTGATGGAAACAGAAGCCCACAACAGCAGAATAACCATTATTCTCCACGTACAAACAGGCAGGACACCCCGCCATCCAAAGCAAATAGAATTGGGAAAACTCCTCCCAACGATCCTTTGAAGATGGTTAGAAACCCTGAAACGATTTCTTCTCAAAATTCTGGGGTCCATCCCTTGAAATCCGGGAATCATTTATTCGCATTCCTGCGAAAATACCCAAAGCTTTCATGGCTTATTGCTGGGGGTGTGAATCTGTTGCTAGTTGGCATTCTTGTATATATTATCGCATCATATGAGAAGAACCCGGGCAATGCAGTGAGCAATATCGCAGGCTTCTTACTGATTACAGCAGCTGGTAACTACTTTTTACTCACAAGGCTTTTCTCAAAGGATAAAAGGATTCCGGATGTTGAAGTACCCAATACACTATGGGGTGCATCCTTCAATAAGCGATTTCATCCTGTAAATGGTGACGAAGATATCATCCTGCCCAAAAACCCTGCGGCGCGGTTTCGGGGAGAGAACTACCGGGAAAAAGTTGAACTTCCTCCAGTTTCGCAGGCAACGGTATCGTCTGCCAACCATGCAGTCCCTGGCAGCTATAAAGCACAGACGGGTAGCAACCAGGAAGTAAACCCGGTAGTTGGTAAAAATCAGGAGAACAACAGAAAATTGAATCAGAAAGAGCAAGTGTTTGAAACGGCAACAAACAGAACCGCCTTTACCGATTTAAACATAGAATCGGAAATAGACAAAACATATCATCAAGCAGCTTTCACACAAAGCGAGGAACAAATCACAACACTTCATACAACTGCAGGAAACGGGAACCTGCCATCAAAGGAAGCAGTTTGTTCAAAAGCCGCCATACAGAATTCTTTGCATGGCATCATTGAACCAGTCAGGCCACAAGGGTGCTCTGGTGAATACTACAGTGATTTTCATGCATCCGATATAAGGAGGGAGGCAAATCAGAGCTTCCCTGATAAGACTATGATCCTTGGCAGTCCGTCACAGCAGGTACCCTGTCTTGTCAGCCTTTTACGGCCTTATGAAAAAATATTGTTGGATAAAACACCACTGATGATAGGTAGGCTGGCCGACAGTGTTGATTATGTCATACAAAACCGGGCGATTGGCAAAATACATGCGGAGATCATAAAGAGCGGGGACAATTACTATATTGTTGACCTGAACTCGGTCAATGGCACTTATGTGAATGGAGAGCGCCTGATCTGCAACACTGAAACACTTATGAACAGCGGCGACAAAGTCACCCTGGCCAATGAATCCTATACATATTTTCATGGGGGACAGGTTCCTGTGCAAATTTAGATTGGAGGAAGGAAAAATGAAAAGAAGAATGGGAACGATTGCAAAGATTATGGTTTTTGTGTTGCTTTTCATGATGAACACCGTTTCAGGTGCTGCTGAAACAGCTAAATTTCCGGATGTGCCTGATACCGCATGGTATATGGATGACTTGCAATATATCCTGAAGGACACAAGAAAGATTTTTTCTGGTTATCCGGATGGGTCTTTTAAGCCCAATGACACATTAACGGTAGATATGTTTATCAAGCTGATCGTCACCGTGATGGGACATCAGGTGGAAAACGGTAAGGAATACTGGGCTTCAACCTATATCGAGAAGGCAATGGAAGAAGGATATATCATTCAGGATAAAGACTATTTCACAAACGAAGTGAATTTTAGAACAAAAGATAA
>JAAYJG010000165.1 GCA_012523055.1 Ruminiclostridium sp.
CAACCAACTCCAACCAAAGCCATTACTCCAACTCCAACGAAACAGCCTTTCGGTGTCGAAACAAAAACGGAGAAGGATGGCGTATCAACGGTAACCCTGGTGGTTGATCCGGATATTATCGAAAGTAAATTAGCACAAGAGCTTAAAGCTCCCCCGCAGGATCAGCAAAAACGAATAGAACTGACAATAAAAGAGGATACAGCGGACAGAACCAGCATTAAACTGACTGGAGAGAGCATCGCGAAGCTTACGGATAATGATTTTGAACTATCTGTGGCCAGGAATAATGTTTCTTATACGATTGCAGCGAAAGAAATTGCAATTGAAGAGCTTGCAAAAGAGCTGGAATTATCTGAACAGGAGCTGAAAAATGTTCAAATCGAAATTCAGATAAACCAGGTATCTGATGAAGTGAGGGCAATATACGAAGAAACAGCCAGGAATAACTATCATGAACTGGTGTTCCCACCGGTGGAATTCTCTATCACCGCAAGCACAACTAATTCAGAGGGAACCGAAGAAAGCATAACCATTCAAAGGTTCTCAAATTATGTTAACCGCACCCTGGAGATTCCTGAGGGTGTGGATCCAGCCAAGATCACAACAGGGGTTGTGTTTAACAGTGATGGAACATATAACCATGTCCCGACGGTAGTGTTTGAGCGGGATGGGAAATGGTATGCCAGTTTAAACAGCTTAACCAATTCGGATTATTCAGTGTTGTCAAATCCGATTACAGTAGTCTCCGTGGAGAACCATTGGTCAAAAGAGGCTGTGAATGACATGGCATCAAGACTTGTCATCAGTAATCCCCATACCTTCGCACCAAAGGCATTCATTACCAGAGGAGAGTTTGCACAATATATCTCCAAGGCGCTTTGCCTGCGTGGAACAGACACGGGAAAACAGTTTACAGATATAACTGCCACAGATCCGTTGGCGGATGATATTGACGCTGCTGTGGAATACGGTATTATCAAGGGCTTTTTAGATGGCACCTTTAAGCCGAATATCACTATCACCAGACAGGAAGCCATGGCAATGTATTCTAGAGCAATGGATGTTGTGGGCCTTGATGTGAAAAACCCGGACAGGATCAACAGCTTTAGCGACAGAGGAGAAGTTTCAGAATGGGCTTATGAAGAAGTCAAGAAAGTCCTTGGCGCTGGGGTGTTCAATGGAACCAGTGAAACAACAATTTCACCCATGGAGACATTTACATATGCTGAGGCAGCAACTGCCATTCGAAATCTGTTGATTGAATCCGGATTGATTAACGAATAACCTGCACTGAAAGAAATTGAAACCTAACCAAAAGCCCCCCTTTACTATGAAGGGGGGCTTTTGACTGATTGGTGTGAACTATGAAGGCACAACCCCAAAAAGACCAGGTGTGCTCTTAGCTGGTGCGTGCGTAACCAGTTCCACCTTGAGAAGGCTTAACGCTCCATTGCTCTCCAGTAGCCAGGTTCGTCTGAATGGGCAGGCTACCCGGTACTTGCCGAAGAAATGTATTCAGCTCTTTAATCGGTACTCACTGGGAAGAAAACCGGTATGTCGTTGAAACATTTTGCTGAAGTAAGCGGTGTCATCTCCGAACCCCAAGCGATATGCGAGTTCGTAAATCCTGATATCATCAATGGTTCCAAGCAGCTCCCTTGCCATTTCGAGACGGGTGAGCATAAGATACTCGGAGAATTTCATCCCACATTCCTTCTTAAAAAGTCTGCCGAGATAATCTGCGTTCATATACAGCACGTTTGTGGCAATATAGCTCAGGGTAATGTTGCGGTTACCCACATTTTCCTTGACGTATAGGATCACCTTCTGCACTACGCTGCTTTGATGATAGTCAGCAGCATCGATAATCGTGACAGTTCTGTTTTCTCTTTGGCTGTGATGCAAGGGCTGACGGATGATCTGAAGTGCTTCCCTGTATATTTCCTTCATGCTGCGAAGCTCCCCGCGGCTGCTTAAAACGGCGCATACTTTTTTTACCCCACGCTCACAGACCTTTGCGCCGATTTGGTTGATCACAGCTTTGATCGGATCGCATTTTTCAACGTCAAAAACAAGTACGACACAATCACCTGCAATCATACTGAAGTACCAGCCAAACAGAGCGGAAGCGGAATCGACGGCGGCTCTTATTTCTTCAAGACCAAATCCATGTTCAGAAGGCTCTGAACAAAACAGTACCATTTGAAGCTGCTTGCAGCCATGATCGAAGAGCCGGCAGAACAAGTCCAGGTCGGACTGCTTTTTCATCCGGCCTGTTAAAAAGTCCCTAAGAAGCTTTTCCTTTGCCTGCGGCATCAGCTGCTTTAAATTATCCTCAAGCAACAGCCGTTCCTCCTCGGAGGCAGATTTTTCTTCGAGGTTCTGAATGATGGTGCGGATGGTATCTGAAATCTCCTTTGTATCGCAGGGCTTAAGCAGATAGCTTCTTACATTGTTGCGGATGGCCTGCTGAGCATAATCGAATTCGCCGTAACCCGAAAGAACCACAAACTCCGGCTTTTCGCGCACATCTCTGAAATGGGAAATGACCTCCATGCCCGTCAGTTCCGGCATGATGATATCCACAATGGCAATATCGGGTTGCTCGTTTTCGATCATTTTAACCGCCTCCCTGCCATCTGAGGCAAGCAGGACGCGTGAAACCCCGACATTCTTCCAGTTGATCGCATTGGCGATACCTTCCCGGATAGTTCTTTCATCATCCGCAATCAAAAGTGTTCTCATTTGACTCTACCCCTTTCGTCAAAGGTAATAAAACCGTCACTTTTGTTCCTGAAGGATCCATGTTTTCAACTATAATTCCATATTGCTCTCCAAAAGATATTTTAATCCTTTCGTGAATATTCTTTAACCCTATGCTGTTATTTCCCGCTTCGGCTTCACCCCGGATCACTTTTTCCACATGCTGCAGGTCGGCTCCCCTGCCATTATCGGTAACATATATTTCTGCGTGATCCGCTGCAACGCGGGCGGAAATCCGGATACGGCAGAGGGTGGAGTATTTCTCGAGGTTATGAATGATACAGTTTTCCACGATGGGCTGCAGGGTGAGGCGCGGAACATTACATCTCCACAACGCGGCGGGAATGCTCTCCTGATAATCCAGCCTTTGTTCAAAACGCATTTTTTGAATTGTGATATAGTCATCCACAAAGCTGATATCTTCCTTCAGCGGGATTATGTCCGGAACCTTGATTGATCCGCGGAGCATATTAGAAAGCGCGCGAACCATTTTCGAGATTTCATCATGATTGCTCTGAACCGCTTTCCAGTGGATTGTATCAAGGGTATTATATAGAAAATGCGGGTTGATTTGCTGCTGAAGCACCTTATAGCGCATTTCCATAATCATCAGCTGCTTGACATAACCTTCATTGATCAGATGGTCAATCTTCTGCACCATTTCTGAAAAATCCCTTGAAAGCTGCATCACTTCAGCAACAGCGTACTTCTCGATTGTTTCGGGTTCTTCCAACGCAATGGAATAATCCCCCTTTTCAACAACCTTCATAGCCCGGGTCAGACGTATAATGGGCCTGGTGATTCCGATAGTAATCTGATATCCAATGAACAGTACCAGGGTGACGATCACCAGGAAAATCATCATATACAGCAGATTGGTACTGCGCAAATTGGTGAGAATATCCTTTGCGGGCAGAATATAAACAAGGTACCAGTCTTTGTCCCCCAAACCCCGGATGGAAATGAAATATTGCTCTCGATTTACTGTAATGATGTTATAAGCCTTTTTACTGTCAATAAAATTCAACAACTCTGTCTGACTGTTGTATGTGGGGTTGTTGGAAAGAATTTGCCCGTCTGCAACGCAGATAATATCGGGATTGTATTTCTGCTGAACCTCGGAGGCATTCTCCAAAAGATAATTCACATCAATGTTTATAATGAGTGTTCCCATCGGTTTAAAGCCGTCTCCCGATATGTCCTTGATGGATCTATAAAGGGTGATGGTGTTTTCGCCGGCTATGTTCGCCGCCCAATCCAGAGAGCCGTAGGTCTGAGCCGCCAAACTGATCAGCTGCTTACGCTCCTGCACGGACAGGGTGAGGGCTCGCCGGCTGCTTGTTTCTACCGTGTCGCCGTCGGTAAAGATAAAGCTGATGGACAGAATATTCTTGTCCATGACCCATCGTGTGAAAAGCTGTGTATATAAATCCTTCTTTGCCACATTTTTTTCGTAGGAATTATCGGAAAGATGATATGTCTTCATATTTCCCTGAATCGTATGGTTTGAAAGTATTTCAAAGGAGAGTTCTTCAATTCTGGAAAGCCTTGTTTGGGCAACAATGGTATACAGCCCCAAAACCTCTGCCGATTCATTATATACAAGGTTCGTATACGAACTGTACAGCCTGAAAGAGAAGATTACCGTTGCCAGAGCCAGGATAGCCGCTTCCAAAATCAATAAAGAAAAAACTCCCTTTTTAATCGGGATGACCTTCATACACTACTCCTTCACCAATATGTTTTTAGTTGCTGCGTAAAACCACTCGAATAGGAAACTCTACTTTTCATTTAGCTGGAGTATGTGCTGTCGAAAGACTTATGATGTAACAGACATATAATATTATAGAACGACCGAAGGAAAAAGAAAACAACGCAAATGAACCTTTATTCAAAAACTCTGCAAAAATTGATGCTACTTTTATGCAAGGTTTTCAATAATGTTACGATTGCAACCAATCAATTCCATTGATATAATCACTATATCATCGAAAAAGGAAGATTGGAATGAAATATAGAATTTGTTTTTTTATAACAATATTTGTAGTATTCCTTTCGCTCGCAAGCTGCAGTATGCTGCAAGGAGAAATGGGCCAGGAATCGCTTCCCGGGTTGGGCAACGATTCAGGCGGAGGTGTAGGGAAGAAATCGCTCAGTATCATGTGGTGGGGTTCCCAAACACGGCATGAAAGAACCCTGGCTGTGCTGGAACTGTATACAAAGGAACGGGGCGTGGAGTTTGAGCCTGAGTTTTATGGCTTTGATGATTATATCAGCAAGTTGAACACGCTGATAGCTGCGAACGACCCGCCTGATTTGATGCAGATGGGCGGGAATTTCACAACCTATATTGATCACATTGAAGTTCTGAACGAGTACATTGAAAACGGCATTATCGATACCTCCGATACTGACCCCGGTTTCATTGACATTACCTCCCTGGAGGGAAAAATCATCGGTATTTCTTCCGGGACCAATTGCTCTGCGGTGGCTTATGATCCGGCACTGTTCAAAAAAGCATCCCTGCCGGAGCCTGATGGAAGCTGGACCTGGGCGGAATTTGAAGCGATTTGTCTTTCACTGCACAGAAGGCTGGGTATCTTTGGATTTAGCCAGACGGAGAACAGTGAGTTTGAAATTTTAACCTTTTACATTCAACAATATGAAACGGGAGAAAGCTTTTTTAAGGAACCCTACCGGTTGGATTTGAATTACAGCGATGACAGCTATGTGGTGGAATACTTGAAAATGTTGAACAATCTGACCAAGGAAGGCGCATATCCAAGCCCGTCCCAGATGTCGGAAATAAAGGATGTTGAACTAGACCCGCTGGTACGAGGGGAAGCTGTGATGAGCTCGCTTTACAGCAATCAGTTTGTTGCCGTCACCAATGCCGCCGAACGGTCGCTCAAGCTGGTTAATATGCCCCGGGTAAAAAAAGACGGTTTGCTTGGGCAGACCCTTCTTTCTTCACAAATGTTCTGCATCTGCGCAGCTTCTGAACAAAAGCAGGACGCTGCACAGTTCCTAAACTATTTTGTTAATGATATAGCCGCAAATCAGATCCTGCAGGGAGAACGTGGAGTGCCCATTATGAAATCCATCCGGGAGGCTATGGCAACCAATCTGACCCCGGCTGAACAGGAAATATACAGGTATGTAAACAATATTAGTCGAGAAGCCTCTTTGAGTAATTTACTCAATGCGCCGGTTCAGACGGAGATTCGGGATATTTTCATTCAGATTTCCGAGGAAGTGAAGTTTGGCCGGACTTCTCTGAAAGATGCTGCTCAAAAGCTCAGGACACAATCAAATGATGTTTTGGCAAGATATAAAAAAGCGAATATGACAGATGAAAAACCTGATTGATTGAAAGGCGATGAACTCATACGATGAGGCTTATTCGAGATAACTGCTTGGTGCAGTAGTAAATCTGGCAACAGATTGTACCGAGCTTGATTTTACGATGTTGTCAGTTTACTGCACCTATATCGAATGTGAATTCCCCGGTTTCACGGTAGCTGCCTGCAAGGACAGATTACTGGAGGCACAGCACATTTTGGAACTAAACGGATGTGTTGAAGGGCGGATGCATCGCTTTTTGCTGGCAGCAGTTAAGAAAAGATAGTACAACCTTCCCACCTGAGGATTTCCATAATGTTTTCAGGTGCCGGCTGCCGATATGCGGAGGTTTGGGTCGCACCGTCATTTGTAAGCCTGTTTTGCAGGCATCCTGAATACCGGTGGGAAATTGAAGAAGAATAAACGCTTTATCAGGTAGTTTGCACATTGTCCCCTCAAATCCATATTGTTACTGAGAGCAGCTGTTTCTTTACAGGAGATAGCTGCTCTTTTTCGTTCTATTTTTTCTGTACGAAGTGAGCCTTATTTGAAGCCGTTTTATTTCAGCCTTTTCAGGAAAGATAGTCCTCAAGCGATGTGATGCCTTTACAGAATGAATGACAAAAAATCGAAAAAGTGAAAGATTCAAGTCTGTTTTCTTGGCTATCGTGTCTGATTATTTCATTGGGCAAATCCACTTGCAGCGGTAAACTTAAGAAAGATCCCTCCTCAAACTGTGGCAGGTAGCGGGGCTCTTTCTTAGCCTGTACAGGAGACAGCCTGTGCAGGCTAAGAAGAGTATTCACGAAAGGCGCCCGCGGAACTTGATTTTGAGGAGGCCATCGACAGAATTCAGAAAGAAAGAATAAAAGGGAGGTAAGTAAAAATGAAAAAACGCATCATTGCGGCACTCCTGATCGTTTTCACCCTGGTTATGCCCATGCAGGCCCTGGCCGCGTATGATTACAGCAACCCGGGTGACAGGGATCATTTTGTTTATTACAAGGGATCCTATGATCCCGAGGCCAATCCACAAGAGAACCTGAACTCCGTGTTCACCGCCGAGGCAATTTCAGTGGACGGTGTCAGGGATGAGGCATATAACAGCGCGCCAGCATCCAGCATCGATAACGTCAAGCTGCTGAGCGGTATGCAAAATGCGCAGAATCCCCAGGCTCAGCCGCCAACGGGCACCCTGCGCTCTGTCTGGGACGGCCCGGTTCTTTATTTGCTTGTCGAGGTCGTAGATGAAACCCGTATCATTGGGGAGAACGCTCCGGCGAACGGCGGAGCCATGACCTCCAAACCGGCGGTGCCAAAGGATCGCGACAGTGTTGTTTTCGGCTTTGACCTGTATAACGACAAGGTGGTTTACGAAACCGACACAACCGCTGTATTCACAATTGACTCCAGCGGAAACCTGACGTTCTTCCGCAGCTCCAACATTCCATCCCTGGGATCTGTTCATGCGGATGACACTCATCCCGAGTATACCAATCGCATCAAAAGCTATTCTGCGACTACTACCGAGAATGGCTATAATGTAGAGCTCGCTCTTCAAATTGAAGGTACCGGGCTTCAAAACGATACCCAATTCGGTGTGGATGTTCAAATATGTAATGTCCAGAACCTGACAGATACGACCTATGCGCGTACCTCAAACACCTTCTGGAGCCATAACCAGGATTCAGAATTTGACCATGAGAGGCCAAATGCCGTGGATTGGGGCAATATCACCCTGACGGGCTGGAATGGTACGGATGGTTTTGCGTTCAGTACCTGGCGCTTGACGAAGAACATTGCTTATCTAAATTCCATCCGGTTCCCGACAGGTGTTTGGACAACCGAGTCACAGCAAGCTTTGGACCTGGCTGTAGATCAGGCAGAGACTCTTCTTGCTAGTGTTGATACGGCTACGAGCGAGGACTATCCCGATTATTATGCTGCAGCCGATATGTTGGAGGCGGCGATTGCCGGCCTGCGCTGGGCGGATACAAGGTATCCGGATCCGATGACTCTGCCGGATCAATTTACTTTGCCCAACCCATATCAATTCTTCGGCAGCGATGGAAACAACACCAGGATGGTTGAAAACAATGCCGATTGGGAACAACGGCGTGCAGAAATCCTTGAACTGGCGCAGTTCTACGAGTATGGCTACAAACCTGCCGCTCCCGATGCGATGTCCATTGCTTCAATTTCATATTCGACAAACAGTAAAAACTATAAGATCAATACAAGCATCACATATGGTACTGTTACGAAGAACCTGGAATTCAGACTGAACATGCCAACAGACACACAACTTGAGCAGGCAGGCCACCTGAGCAATGTTCCTGTGGTTCTCAGCTTTGATGGAAATATTGATGCCTATTTGCAGGCGGGTATTGCCGTTTTAGCAATCCCGGCAGTAACAGGCGGTGATAAGCGAACGAATGCGTATGCATGGGGTACACGAACGGGCATTTTCTATGATTTCTTCCCATACAGCCGTAACGGTGCGGATGCCTTGAATGAAGTCAGCAGTGAAATGGCTGCTGCCTGGGGTGCCTCGAGGGCGATTGATGCCCTGGAGCTGCTGTATACGCGCACGGATATCGTGAACGGAAAAAATGTCGGTACCCTTATCAACCCATACAAGCTTGCAGTAACAGGCTTTTCTATTAATGGGAAATATGCTTTTGTTTCCGCAGTGTTCGATGACCGAATTGATGTATGTATCCCTGGTGCTGCCGGCGCCACGGGTCCTTCTCCCTGGCGCTATGTGTATGCAGGGCAGGAATACGATTTCTCGGATACAACCTGGGCACCGGATGGATCAGCCCAGCTGACAGCCTTCGGAACAGAGTTTATGGCTAACAGCGTTCGACACAATCGTGTTCGTGAAACCGAGACCTTCCGCCGTTTTCTGACCCCGGAGAATTTCTACAAAAAGATTGACGGAGCCTATGGGTATGGAACCCGCCTGCCCTTCGACCAAAATGATTTGGTGGCGACACTGGCTCCTCGTGCAATCATTGTAGAGAATACGGTGAATGACTATAATGACGGCAGTGTGGCTGATTCTCTCAGCCTTGATATTGTTAAATCCATTTATAGCAATTTGGGCTATGATGCTGACGAACTGCTCAAGTACAACTACAGAACCATTAAGCCCAGCGGTGATCCGCACGGAAATGACGCTGCTCAGCGTTCAAGATCAGCTGAATATTTAAACAATTATTTTTATGGTGCACCCATCAGCACAACGACCGAGGAGTGGTTGAATACCAATCCGTATGCATTGAATGTGTCCAATAATAAAACAGAGTCCCCCTATGACTATTACTATGGCGGCTATAACACCATTACCGGCGGAACCGGTGGTGTTACAGGAAATGACGGCTGGTATTATTATATACTCCCCGAGACTCCGGATCCCGATCTTACGCCGGTTATGAAAGCCCTGATGGCGATTGAGCAGGGAACCTATAATATTCCTCTTTCCAGCCAGTCCGATCAGACAGAAAAAACGGCCTGGGTGCAGAACAAAGCCAACACACTGATCCCCGATGGAAATGGATCCACAGTGGAAGTAAGTTATGACAATGGATATGAGGTAAGCGTTACAAAGGGCTCTGTGAATAAGTCCGCCAAGATTGTCGTCACCGAGGCAAAGTCATACACGGTCACTTTTGAGGATTATAACGGTGATGTGCTGAAGACAGAAAACGTGGAAGAGTATCAGGCGGCTACTGCTCCGGATAATCCGGTCAGAGAAGGATACAATTTTGTTGACTGGGATGTGGATTTCAGCAGGGTGACCCTGAATTTGACCGTAACAGCTACCTATGAGCTAACGGAAGAAAGCAAGCTGGCGCTGGATAAAACAGCCTTGAACATCGGTTTTGCACAAGGTGATACCGAAAGCACCGTCACTCAAAACATTACACTCATCAACGAGGGCACAGAACATGGATCAACCATCACCTGGCAATCCGATAATGAGGTTGTTATCAGTAATGATGGAATCGTAACACGACCGCCAACATCCGGCAGCGATGCTAATATTACGCTGACGGCAACCATTACGCGTAACGAGATAACGGATACAAAGGTATTTAGCCTGACAGTGCTTAAGCTTGAAGAAGGCTTCTTCAATATGAAAGCTTTGGTTTCCCCGGCTATGAGCGGTACAGTCACCGGTGACGGCACATACGCCCAGGACGCGTCTGTTACCGTAACCGCTGCCGCAAACACCGATTATCGTTTCGTCAATTGGACAGAGAACGACAATGAAGTGAGCACGGACCCCACCTATATCTTTACCATGGGTGCAAATGACAAAATATTGACCGCAAACTTTGCTTCCACGGTTATTCCTGTAACGAATATCCCCGGTGTGCCGACCCAAATAAATCCGACGATCATGGACGGCACAACCCCTGTGAGCGGCGGGTTACTGCTCAGGTACGCAAGCAGAAACAGCGGAACCGTTACGTATCTGCGCGGAGGCCAATACAAATACCGCAACGCTAGTCCAAACGTAGTGGAGATTGAACCCGCAAACACAACATATAAGGATATCACCTGGTCTGTAGCTCAGGGAAACGCAGAAATCTATACATATGTCCGCTCTTACAATTCTTCTTATAATGTGGTGGTACTCAAGGCTGATAATGCAGGAGAGACCATTGTGCTGAGGGCTACTGTTGCCAACGGGGTGAGCCCCGGTGTGAATTATGTCCAGGATTACACGATATCTGTTGTGGATCCCCAGACATGCACCTTTGCAGCAGATATCCCGGGCGTGCCGGCAACCGGCTTTATCGGAGAGGAACTGACCCTCCCGGCAGCAATCGAGCCGGAAGCCATATTTAGTGACGTAGAATGGACGATCAAGACAAACGGAGCCGATGCAAGTCTCGCGAACAACAAATTATCGGCAGCTTCCCAGGGAGATGTTGTTCTCACCGCAAAAACGAAATATGATATCCGGATTATGGATAATGAGCAATACCCGACACAATTTTCCAAGGACTTTACGATCAGCTTCAGTCAGAACCCTGACATTGTTGCGGCGGAGGCAGCTGTAGCGGAGATTGAAGGCGGAACCTATCAGATTCCGATTGCCAGCCAGGAAGATCAAGAATCAAAAAGGGCCTGGGTGCAGAATGCGGTCAATGCATTGATCCCTGAAGGGAATGAATCCACAGCCACAGTAACCTATAACAATGGATATGAGGTTTCTGTGACCAGCGGAACAGTGACCCGCAGTGCGACAATCGTTGTGACTGAAATTCCGGGCTACAATGTCAGTGCGCTGATTAGCCCTGAAAACGGCGGAACAGTCAGCGGTGCAGGCAAATATACAGAGAATGATACCGTAACATTAACCGCGACGGCAAACACCAGATACAGCTTCACCAGCTGGACAGAAGACGGTAATACAGTATCCACGGAACTGAGTTATTCCTTTACCATGGGTACCGAGGATCGGACCTTGACAGCAAACTTTACGGCTAATACCTATACAGTAACCTTCAAGGATTATAATGGGAACACCCTTGCAACCGAAACCGTAAAAGAAGGAAACGCAGCAACTGCCCCGGCAAACCCG
>JAAYJG010000166.1 GCA_012523055.1 Ruminiclostridium sp.
ATCACAAAACCTATATTAATGCAATATTTGTTAATATTAAGTTAGGTTATACACAATATATTGTATAAAGCCTTAATTTTCAACATCTTCATCATTGGAATAGTAATATCTTGTAAAGTACCGCTAGCATCCCTTTACCCCATATATGCTTAATTTACAGACAGTAAAACTTAATTGTTGAATTGATAACATGTGAAGTTATTCTATTGATCTCAGCTAAGGTATTTTGGTATTTTTTATATGCGCTGTAATCATTATATCAAAATATAACAAAATTTTGCAAGAATGAACAAGAAATAAATTCTAATCCTTGGGAAAATAAAAAGCTGAATGGTAGGTTTATTACCGAAACTTTTCTTTCTTTGTTTTCATTTTTCTCTTTACTAAAGCACTACCTTCATACAACGATACCCAAATCATAACGAAAACCATTGAATCTATCGATATATTGAAATAGGCAAACAAAACTGCCGCTCAGCATAAACTCCATCAAGCTTTTCATTCCCTGATGTTCAGAATTTATCCGACGTTAACAAAAACAAAGGAGCGCGTATGGAAAGCATTACAAAAACGAAACTATCTACCGAACAAATAGAACGAATCGTCCGAAAAGCCTTCGGAAACAGCATCCAACCTGTTCAGGTTGACGAAATGAAGGAAGGGTGGTTTAACACCTCATATTGGATTATTCTTTCAGACGGACGAGAGGTTATATTGAAAATCTCCCCGCCACCCGATATCAAAGTACTACGGTACGAAAAAGATGTAATCCTCGTTGAAGTGGATGTATTGCGTCTGTTTAAGGAAACAGGAAAATTTCCCGTTCCTGCTGTATATTCTTCAGATTTCTCCGGCACGATTATTTCAAGTGATTACTTTATCATGGAAAAGCTTCCTGGAACTGCTTACAGTAAAATTAAACAGTCCTTAACTTCCTCCGAACGGGAACAGATTGATCTTGAATTAGGCCGCATCAACCGTGCAATCAATGATATTGAGGGAATGGAATTCGGTCTTTATATCCAGCATGATAAGAAAAGAAAACGCTGGTCAGACGCGTTCATGTTGATGGTCGATGATATTTTGCTGGACGGTCTTGAGCAAAACGTTCAGCTTCCTTTAGAGTATGACCAGATAAGGGATGTGATAATCTCCCGCCTTTCAGTGATGGATCCTGTGGACAAGCCATGCTTGGTTCATTGGGATTTGCACGATGGAAATGTCATCATCAATGACGGAAAGATTACAGGGATCATTGACTGTGATAGGGCTCTATGGGGTGATCCTCTTATTGAATTCTATTTCAGCAAATTTCCAGAAAGAGAAAACTTCTTCAAAGGTTATGGACCGTCTCTTATCGATACGAAGGAAGGGAAATGCAGAAGAGTACTATACAATATTTATCTTGATTTAGTGATGGTTGTCGAAAGCTATTACCGGAAATATACCAAAGAACATATGAATTGGACATATAACTTATTACAGAAAGAAATCGATGTGTTGAACAACTTATAGCCTCGTCAAAAAAACTCCTCCCGGTGTGGGAGGAGTTTTTCAATGCCTGATATCTGCCTTGTTTATCCGTCTAGTTCACCTTCTGCAGCACAACCCGTATATACTCGAGCTCTTCTTTTGCCTCTACAGACTCAAGAATCATATCTGGAAACACTCCCTGCATTTCGCCCAGAAACTGCTGCCAAAGCTCGTCATTGGAATAGTATAGCTTCACTTCAATGGGTAGCTCGGTTGCCTCGGCATACTTTTGCCTTGCGTTCTCCAAACTGTCCCGATTAACGTTCGCTCCATTATCCAGTTTCTTCTCGATAGCCGCAATAGAATCCAGTGCTTTCTCAATGTCGGCTGTCTGTATTCTGATCCAGGTATCGAACCCATCAAGCCGGTTCATGCTTCTTGTGGCTGCCATAGAAAACATGGTATCTGGAACCACAACAACTTTCTCTTGTGCTTGCAACGGCCCCGTATCTGTCATTAAACCAAGGTTTTTCTCGGTATCAGGAGTTTTCACAGATTCTGCCATCGTTATTTCTATCTGGGTACCTGCGTTGGTTCCCTGTGTATCCGCAGGCGCCGCTTCCACTGTCTTTGATTGTGCCGCCGGGTTATCGCCTGCTGTTGCCATTGGAGCCGTTGGTGCCTGCCCGGTTGAATTGCTGTCCTTTTGTGAGAACAGCCCGGAACGAACGACCAACCCCAATGCAACCACAAGAATAAAACCCGCCGCTATTTGAGAGAATAAACGAATTTTAACCAATTGCTTCCTTTTAGTCGCAGCTTCTTCCTTTGCCGCTTCAAGACGTTTATGCAGGGAGGCTTCGAACCCTTCCGGCAGTTCTTCTTCCAAATCACTTGCAGATGATAGAATAAGCTTCATCACAGCTAATTCTTCGGCACAAGTTTCACATGCTTGAATATGTTGTTCAAAAGCTTGTTTATCGGCGTCAGACAACTCTCCGTCCAGGTAAGCAGACAGGTTTTCCAAACACAAATCACAACTGTTCATGAATCCCCCCCCTTTCTATTCATTTTGACGACATAATCCTGAAAAAGTTCCGGCTTTTTTAGAATTACCTGCTTTAAACTTTCTCTTGCACGATTAATTCTTGATTTTATTGTTCCCTCGCTGACATCCAATGAATCTGCGATATCTTTATACGATAAATCCATTAAGTCCCTTAAGACTAAAACCTGGCGATGCTCAGCAGACAACGAGTCCATGGCCGATCTGATCAGCTGCTTCAGCTGCAGTTTTTCAGATTGTTCATCTGGTCCCGGTCCTTCCTCGGGAAGCTGTATGGGATGCTCGTTTTCGCTGCCAACAGCGCCCTGTTCCATGGAGATGACTACTGCTTTATTTTTTTTTCTTAAAAAGTCAGTGCAGACATTCATCGCGATTCGATATAGCCATGTAGAAAAACTAGCCTCGCCACGAAATTTTTTTATGGCAGTAAACGCCCGTACAAGCGTGTCCTGAGCAAGCTCTTGCGCATCCTCATGGTTTTTTGTCATACGAAGAGCTATGTTGTACACTTTTTTCTGATGCGTCTGGATTAATATCTCGAAAGCTTTAATATCTCCCCCGGCAGATAATTCCACCAGGTCTTTCTCTGTGGCGTCCAATATTTAACCCCCTTTTTTGTTGAACTCTCTTCTGTCAAACCCTTGTAAAAATTTATAGCACGCCTTGTAAAACATTTTTGATAATAGTTATCTAAAATGAAACCATTACGAATAAAGGTGTATTGTACACTATGCATGATTATTGTATAATAAAATTGTTTTGATTTCCATAACTTTTATAGAAATGTTTCCGCCACTATCCGAAATTCTATGCCCCAAGGAGAATAAATCATGATAAACACCATTCTTGTAGTCGATGATAATACTTTTGACAATGCAGTCCTGCGTAATTACCTGTATCATGAAAGGCATAATATCGTATCCGCCTTAAACGGCCGGGAAGCTCTGGATTTCCTTGAAGGACGCAATATCGATCTGATCCTGCTCGATACTTCCATGCCCGTGATGGACGGGTATGAGTTCATGAAGCAATATTCCAAAACCCCTTATTATGGCATTATTCCTGTTATCGTGACGACCGAATCCGGTCGTGAACATGAGGAGGAAGCCTTAAAACAGTTTGATGAATTCGAAATATTTGATTATATTCCCAAACCGCTGAACCAAATCAGCAAAGGCTTGCTGTATAACAAGATAAATACTGCTATCAAATACCGGAAGGTTATGCGGGAATTTGTACTGTTGAAAACAAAACCAGATGCAGGCTAATAGTTTTCAATCACCCATTGTGTAAACTTGCTGTTTACTGGGAAGACTTATTGCTGGTTTTCCCTCCAGGGTGAATTTTTTCATTCCGGAAACGTGGCAGCTTTTCCTTGTTGAAGGAGTTATTGATGAAAAACATTATCCACCGTATCAGGTTATCAATTGCGCTTTTCATAGCATTAGGAACTATTTTTATGCTTCGTCTGGCAGGTTCCGGGGGTACAAGCCTTCCGGGAAAGCTGGCTATGATCATCTCCCCGAATATCCTTACGGTGCTTTCGGCAAAATATAGAATCGTCATGGTTACTGGCACCAACGGAAAAACCACCACCGCCAGAATGATAGAACAGGTTCTGAAGGAAAACCGCATCGCACATGTAGCCAACAAATCCGGTGCCAATCTGCTTAGCGGCCTTGCCACCGTATTGATATCGGATGTAGGAATGAATGCCAGGCCCCGTTCTCAAACAGCGCTTCTTGAAGTAGATGAAGCTGCGTTCAGGCTCTCATCCAAATATATGAAGCCCGCAGTGCTGGTCGTTACCAATTTCTTTCGGGATCAGCTGGATCGTTTCGGTGAGCTGTACAGCACCTTAAATGCCGTCCGGGAAGGTATTTCCAGGCTTCCCGATACAACCCTGGTACTCAATGCCGATGATTCACTTTGTGCTTCATTAGGCAAGGATGTTCCAAATCCAGTCATTTACTACGGAATGAATGAACTGCAGCTCCCTGATGAAGGTGCGTCGTCCGATAACCATGACGCATCCTATTGCATGGTTTGCAAGGCCAAATACGTCTACCGCTTCCGTACCTACGGGCACCTTGGACATTTTGAGTGCCCGGAATGCGGGTACAGCCGTCCTGAAGCGTTGATCCAGGTTGATAAGATCTTTTCCCTGTCGGGTGAATTTTCAAAAGTGCTTTTCAATACACAGTCCGGAGCTTTTACCGCACAGATCAATTTGCCTGGTTTGTACAACATTTATAACGCCCTTGCGGCAGTTTCCTTTGCTGAGTTGCTGGGGTTTTCACATGAGAAAACCATTCATGCGCTTTCACGTTTTGAAAGCGGGTTTGGTCGGATGGAGTCCATCTCTTTGGGAGAAAAAAACATTCAGGTGATCTTGATCAAAAACCCAACCGGTTTCAATCAGGTAATTAACTTTTTACTAACGGTGGAGAATCCGGCTGTGATCTCTTTGTCGATCAACGATCAACTGGCTGACGGCACAGATATCTCCTGGCTGTGGGATGTTCACTTTGAGGCCCTGGCAGAAATCCAAAACAAGGTGACCCGGTTTTTTGTTTCTGGAATCCGGGCAGAGGATATGGCTGTACGGCTGAAGTATGCAGGAGTCTTTACCGATCAAATCACCCTGGAAAAAGACTATGGAACGATGCTTGACAAGGCACTGGAGATGTTAGAGGCCGGGCAGACGCTTTATATTCTGCCCACCTACACAGCCATGCTGGATATACGGAAGATATTGAAAAAACGGTATCATCTGAAAAATATCTGGCAGTAATCACCGTTGAAAGGATGTTTTATGTACCAGATCACCATTTGCCATTTGTATCCGGATTTATTGAACCTTTATGGGGATTACGGAAATATTCAGGCCCTGAAAAAACGCATGGAATGGCGCGGCATTGAAGTATCCATCGTACCGGCATCTCTTGGCGACCCTTTTCTTTCCGATGAATATGACATCGTTTTCATGGGCGGCGGTCAGGATTATGAGCAGGATATTCTTCATGATGATCTGCTTGGACTTAAAAAGGAGAATATCCTTTCAGCGGTAGAGGACGGTAAGGTTTTCCTGTGCATTTGCGGCGGTTATCAGCTGATGGGGCAGTATGTCAGGCAAAGTAATGGCAGGGAAATCCAATGCCTTGGGGCCATGAACCATTGGACCATCGGAGGCGAAAAACGCCTGACCGGAAACCTGATTTTTTCTGTGGAAGGTTTGAAACAGCAGCCTTCAGGCTATGTGGTCGGCTTTGAAAACCATTCCGGCATAACTTGGCTGGGCGAGGGCGTAACCCCTCTGGGAAAAGTGATCCGCGGGTTTGGTAACAATGGTGAGGATGGTTATGAAGGCGCCCGGTATAAAAATGTTTTTTGCTCCTATTCGCATGGCAGCCTTTTGCCAAAAAACCCCGGCCTGACCGATGAGCTCATCACCCTGGCATTGAAACGGAAGTACCCGGATTTTGTCTCTTTACAGCCATTGAATGACTCTTTGGAAACTAATGCGAGGGATGTTTTGATAAGAAGGTTTATGGGAAATTAGAACAAACTATTTGGGCTCTTATCGCTCAAAATGCTTGGATGGATATTGTATAAGTGTGTCTTTGCTCATGACTATTGTTTTTTAATTCATAATAACTTGTTGTTTTTTAGTTTTTATCTTCAATGAAGTTATAACCAGTCAAATCTCAACTTCTCCGCTGAAAACAAATGTTGCGGGCCCAGTTTCAAACGAATGGGAGCCAATGAAAAAACGAACGACTTAAAATTTTAAACATCATCGCAAAAACATTCTGTTCCATTAGAATTCCGCATGGTTGACCGTGCGGGGATAAGGAATGACATCACGGATATTCTGCATTCCCGTGATATACATCAAAGCCCTTTCAAATCCCAAACCAAAGCCTGCATGCTTCGTTCCGCCGTACTTACGCAGCTCCAGATACCACCAGTAATCTTCCATGGAAAGACCCATTTCCTGAATTCTCTTCACCAGAACATCATACCGTTCCTCACGCTGGCTTCCGCCGATGAGCTCGCCCACACCCGGCACCAGTAAATCCATTGCTGCAACGGTTTTTTCATCATCGTTCAACCGCATGTAGAAGGCCTTGATATCTTTTGGGTAATCCGTCACAAAAACCGGTTTCTTATAGTATTTCTCGGTTAAATACCGCTCATGCTCGGTCTGGAGATCACATCCCCAGTACACGGGATACTGGAATTCATGAGCCACCTTTTCAAGTTGTTTGATGGCTTCGGTATAGGTGATATGCTCAAAGCTCGCGTTTTTTACGTGGTTTAGACGTTCAAACAGGTCTTTGTCGACGAACTGATTGAAGAAGTTCATATCGGCTTCGGCGTTTTGAATAACATCCTGAATGATATATTTCAACATGTCTTCGGCCATCCTCATGTCATTGTTCAGATCGGCAAAGGCGATTTCCGGTTCGATCATCCAGAACTCGGCGGCATGGCGTGCTGTATTACTGTTTTCTGCGCGGAAGGTGGGCCCGAAGGTGTATATTTTCCCAAACGCCATGGCATAGGTTTCACCGGCCAGCTGGCCGCTTACGGTCAGGTTCGTTTGCTTACCAAAGAAATCATTTGAAAAGTCAACCTGGCCCATCGTGGTTCTGGGCAGATTGTCCATATCCAGCGTGGTGACGCGGAACATTTCACCGGCACCTTCACAATCGCTGCCGGTGATGATGGGTGTATGCACATATACAAAGCCATTGTCCTGAAAGAATTTGTGGATGGCATAGGCCAGTACCGATCGCACCCTGAATACCGCTGAAAAGGTATTGGTTCTTGGCCGCAGATGGGCAATGGTTCTTAAATATTCAAAGGTATGCCTCTTCCTTTGCAGGGGGAAATCCGGTGTGGAGGTTCCCTCTACACCGATGGATGTGGCCTTGATCTCAAAGGGCTGCTTTGCTTCCGGGGTTAAAACCACATTTCCCTGAATCCGCAGGCTGCTTCCCACACTCAACCTGGAGATTTCACCAAAGTTGGGCAGGCTATCTTCGAAAACCACTTGGAGATTTTGAAAGCACGAGCCATCGTTCAGCTCGATAAAGCCGAAGGACTTTGAAACACGAAGGGTGCGAACCCATCCACAAACAACCAGTTGGTTCCCTGTATAATCTGATATGTTTTTAAAAAGCTGCCTGACTTCTATTCTCTCCATCATTTTCTCTCCCGTTAATAAGGACAGTATTCCCGTATCAACCTATTATAAACATATCAGTAATCGGCCTGCAGGCACCCGACTAAAAGAATTACCATACCTGAAATGTTCCAATAGGTAATGGGATGTTTTCTCTGTTTTGTTTAGCGAACCAAACTGAAAGACTGCTTGAACGATAAACTCAATAATGAAAAGTGATTTTTCTTAACAGGGACTTAAGTCCGAGATGATAAGTATAATCATGAACTACAAAAAACCATTTGTAATTTTATTGGAGAGACAAGCTTCAGGGGCGGACTCTCTGCCCGCCCCTGAACAAACTGTAGATGATATATTTATATGTAAATTCGTGCAAAGGATTACGGGTTATTGCTCAAATCCATTTCATAATTCTTCACTTCGAAGTATTCACCCTGCCAGTTCCGGAAGGCAGCCATGTCTTTGCCCAAATACATCAGGTAGTTTGGCAGGATCGGCGTTTTCCCCATTCCCTTCGGGCCGTTGATGATGTAAGTGGGAATGGCCATGCCGGAGGTTCTGCCACGAAGGCTTTCCATAATCTCCAGGCCCTCTTCAATTTTCGCCCAGAAATGGCTGGTGCCCTTCACAGTTTTCGGATGGAAAATGTAATAGGGTTTCACCCGGATCGTTAACAATTTCTGGTTTAGCCTGCGTACCAGAAATTTATCATTGTTCACGCCGTTTAGCAGCACCATCTGGTTGCCCAGTGGAATGCCAGCATCAGCCAGCATTTCACAGGCTTGCTTTGCCTCTGGGGTAATTTCTCGGGGATGATTGAAATGGG
>JAAYJG010000167.1 GCA_012523055.1 Ruminiclostridium sp.
ATCACAAAACCTATATTAATGCAATATTTGTTAATATTAAGTTAGGTTATACACAATATATTGTATAAAGCCTTAATTTTCAACATCTTCATCATTGGAATAGTAATATCTTGTAAAGTACCGCTAGAGATCAGAATTATAATATATATTTTAAAACTGTTTTTCTTCCGGCTGCTTATTTGTACCGATGGAGATTTGGATATGTTTGTTTTTTACAGACAGATATCCATTGTCTTCATCATCCGGATCCAGATTGGCTTCAATGACGGTCTTTTCACCAAACAGAGTTGCAATACCCTGTAACAGACCACCCAGTATTTGATCCATTTGCATTATTCCTTTCTGATGTTTGTTAAAACACTCGTATTTATATTTTTAACTTGAGGATTGATGTGGGCAACTTCATCTCTCAAAAAACTAATATGACATGACTTAGGCCATCCTGACAGCCTGATTTTTTCTATCGGAGCTATAGTTTTTCAGGTATGAAATTAGATCACTTGCTTGGTCGTTGCTGAGCAGCTTGCTTTCTGTCACGTTATACCTATTCTGAATTATGTTTTTAACCGTGTTGATTGGTATTCTGTTTATGGAAACAAGGTTGTAAATGAATTTAAGCTGGGAGTCTGATGCTGGAACTGTCTTTGATGGTTTTTGCTGCTGATGGGAAAGTGAGAACTGCTTCTCCGAGAACTGGTGAGGCTCTTCATCTTCAATATCCTGAGTGAACAATCCACTTGAGCGGGTAGCCGATAGGACAGCATCAATAAGTGCGCGTTTCTTGGCCATTTTTAAGATTGTATTTACGATGCTGAAGCTGTCTTGATTTTTGTACTTTCTTTCCTAGTTATTGCAAGAGCCGATTCCTTCAGCTTCAATAAGCCCGGTTCTTTTGTTATACAAACTGATCTTCACTTCATAATGAAACACTCCAGTTTCCCAATTTTCGATACGATTCAATACTTCAACCCTTTTGGAGAAACCAAAGATGTCGCACAGCTTTTCAGCACCCGATTTGAAAAGGGATGGCTTATCACATTTTGGAATTAAACCATAGTCAACATTAGGGACCATCATTTCCCTGACAAAGCTTTGCAGCATTTCGATTCGGTTTTTTGCATCCATTATGGTTATAGCAAACTCAGGAACAACCGATAAGGTTTGGTTTTGAGTCTGATCAAGGTCAATAATATCTATATTATCGACTTCTACAGCATTACTTTCATCCGGTATAGAATAATTACCGATGATATCTACTTTTTGTGCCAGCTGCTGTTTGATGTTTTTCATTGAAATGTCCCCCTTAAAATTATTATGAGTACCTTGGATATACCAGGTACTCTATGTGCCTACTTTATTGTGAAACGGCGATAACTGCTTACGGATACATACTTCTCGTGAATATCTGGCATCTCTTCCTTCAGTTTTTTTGTATTCAATCGTTCTGACTGAATACTTTTCCATGTGACAACCCGATTTCCGATGATGCCTGTTTCATTTCCCTTCAGCATGTCTTTCAATTGGTTGGTTACCAGTTCTTTTTCCTCCACGAGGAGCTTTTCCTTTTCATGATATTCTTCATAGTGTTGAATAAGTCGCAATGCCTCATTTGGAAGAGTGATTTGGCTTTGTGGAATGCTGTCCGGGTATAACCGGCTAAGCAGGTCAGCAGAGGCTTCAGTCCCATCAAGCGGGGGAGGCGTGTTGTCCCTTACATGATCCCAAAAACTCTTTTCCAGTTTGATAATCATATCGATTAACTCCTGGTCCCGTGCGATAAACTTCCATTTGAACTGGTTACCACCGATAAGAACGGCAATATATGCTCCGTTAAAACCGGTTACAGCCATATAGTGCAGAACCTGCAGGAAGTATTCATCGGGTATTCCAAATTCCCATTCATCCTTCCTAAAGGCACTGGATGTTTTAGCTTCGAATACACACTCTCCATGTATAGGGTCATGAACAATACCGTCAAGGTTTGCCAGCATGAAAGGATGTTTTGGATGCTGAAGTATTGCTTTTCTTGTTTCTACAACAAGGCCAGTGACCTTACTGAATTCATCCCGAACAAGAGGTTCCAACATTGTACCCCAGTAAGCTGCTTCACCGGCTTCCTTTGGTTCAATCATTCCTGTCTTCTCCATCCAAAGCTCGACAGGTGACTTGTATTTGTTCATTCCACAAACAACAGAGGCATTACTGCCTCCAATACCTTCATTACGCCATCTTAACCAATCTGGATGTGACATCGATTCAGTTGATACTAGTACATTACACACCATCGTAATTCATTCCTTTCCAAGACTTAAATTTGCAGTAGCTTCTATGCTACTGCCAGAATTATTTCATGTGCTTTGTCAATCAGAGGATTCCCATCGATAGTTTTCATGAACAGATTATTTTTATAAGTATCAGTTTTTCGCAAGGGATCCATATGTGTTGCAAAATCTGAGACAGCATTGATGAAACGCCACCCGGTCTTTGGAAGATACTTTAAATCAGGCGCTTCAAAGTATCGGGTGATTAAATCATTTCTCAGAAGCTGAACATTCCTCTCCTGAGTTTTTGATGCATCCTCCGGCAGTGGAATTAGCTCACTAATGTAGTCCATCACCCTTGCATCAGGTATTCTCTTTTTCTGAAGCACATTAGAATATTCGGACAGTTTGTCCATGTACATTTCAGCAAGAAGGAGTGTTTTCCTGGCTTCATTCAATTTCTCATTGATGTCGCCTGTATGAACAATCGTCCAAATTCTCTTTGCATCATGGATAGCCAGGTTCAGCGTGTTTTGACAGACGACACGAATTGGTGTCATACAAACCTTAATTGAACCTGAGCCATCATGTGAATTGGAAAAAACAAGATATGGACAGACTTCATCACCAGCGATTATGTATTCCTGTGGAAGTCTGGCCAGCATCCAGACTCTTTTTCCCTGCTGTAGGCTACCGGCTGTTTCATACTGAACTCCTTCACCGAGAAGAGCATCAGTAAACTCAAATGCCTCTTTGTTTTGTACAATTTTGTACCGGTCTGTGACTACCCCAAGAACTCTATTGTCAGTTTCCCGAATGTTGGCTCTGAATCCAGGCAGGGGGAGAGAATCTGTTGTTTGTATTGGTTTTTGAATAACATTCCAATCCAGCCCTGAAAGCTTTAACGCCTCTCCAGAACATACTGCATTTTCAACCCTCACGCCAAGGCCGTGCCATGGAGTTTCTCTTACGTAAAACATTGACTCAACATTTGCTGGCATATTAGCAGCTCCTTTCATAATTCAAATCTTAAACTAAACCTTTTTCAGCAAGACTTATGGAATAAGCGAAACAGAATTTGGTTCGTATGTTGATATTGATGCAAAATCCTATACCACTTTTCTTTTGAGAGCATTGGGTTATGATGATGCAAATGGTGATTTCGATTGGTCTACTGCTGTTTCATTTGCTAAACAAATTAGGTTGTATGAAGATGGTCTAATTAACGAGCTTAAAAAAGCAGAATATACTCGTGGATTGCTGGCTATTTGCACATACAAGGCTTTAGAAACAGACCTTAATAATTCACATCAGCTACTGATTGTCAAATTAGTGGACGAGAATGCTATTTCAGAAGAGGCAGCTATAGCTTTAGGTTTTGAAGATGTTTTTGCTGATAATACAAATATAAATAAAAAAGAGTATTCAGAGATAAATTATAAAATAGGAGGAACTGATCCGGGTGGAGGCATAATATTCTGGTTAGATGGAAATGGCCGTGGATTAGAAATTACACCTTTCGATTTAGAAGTAGGGGGCAATGAATATAGCGGTCTTGGTTTAACAGTTGAGCCGTTCGAATTTGACAGTAGCGTCGGCGGGATTTGACACCTTTGTAGTAGAATTGAGTTTACGCGCTGCATAC
>JAAYJG010000168.1 GCA_012523055.1 Ruminiclostridium sp.
AAATGAAGGATGCCATTGTGCGCGCCATAACCGTCTATCAGGATAAGGGTAAATGGGGCAATCTGGTGAAACAATGCATGGGGCAGGACTTCAGCTGGGTTCACTCCGCCATGGATTATAAGAAACTGTATGGGCACATTTGCGGAATTACGGTAACCAAGTAAACCTCGCCTGCATACTATATAACAGTTAAACCAATGCGAGGTGATTGGAATGGGTGACTACGACAGAGGCTTTCTGGGCTTGGGCGGTTGGGAATGGATTATTATTATAGTTCTGTTGATTATTATATTCTGTCCTGATATATTCAGCCCGAAAGGAAGATATATCGATAACAAATGCTGTGACTGACCAATGGAAGATTGCCCCGCCTAAAAGCGGGGCAGTGCATTTTCGATTTGATCAATCATTTCATTCACTTATGATTGCTCCGCATGGAGCAGTGTCATTTCCAGAAGTTTATTTCCGCTATTTTTTCGGAATAATTTCAATCCAATAGCCGTCGGGATCATTGATGAAGTAAATCCCCATGGCTTTGTTTTCATAACAGATAACCCCGTTTTTTTCATGAAGCTCATGAGCCTTTTGCATGTCCTCAGTCTCCATGGCCAAGTGAAATTCATTGTCACCAAGGTTGTACGGTTGCTCCCAGTCGCGCATCCAGGTCAGCTCCAGCCGGTGCGCGGTTTGTCCGTCTCCAAGAAAAACAATGATGAATTCTCCGTGTGGCGGAGCAATTCTACGCGTTTCCGAAAGCCCCAGGTTTTCCTGATAAAACAGAAGGCTCTTTTCAAGGTCCAATACGTTTATGTTATTGTGGCTGAATGTAAAATGCATTATGATTCCTCCTTTGAGAATACCATTTCGACAATATGTTTACATGTTAAATATAACCCGGGCGATTGTGTAAATCAACCTTCTCATTTGTTTCCCAACAGTTCCTGCCCGCAGATTCAGGTCAAAGGGCATGCGGGTGTAGCCTGCTGAGTGAAGTGAAGGATCTAACATTGAAATTCAGCGATACCGATGGTATAATCTAGACATTGTCAATTTTGATAGTAAAAGAAGTGGGGGAAACACCATGTTGAGTGTTTTTCAAAAAAAACCGCAGATCCTTGTTGAAGCTCAGAAAGCAAAGTTTAAGCCTTCTTTTGGCATTCAGATCCTGATTTTTATCGCGTTATTGATTGTAACCTCCATTGCCCAGTCTATTCCACTGGCTATTGTCATATTTTTTCAAACATTTACGGCAGTGATGAATCAGGGAATCAACCCATATGATCCCCAATCGGTGATGGAGTTCACCAGGGGTATGCAAGGCAACAGCACTCTGATTACCTTGTTTGTCACTGTTTTAACCACCATTATCGTTATTCTGTACTGCCGGTTCATCGAAAAAAGAAGCCTGTACTCCATGGGCTTTACCAGAAAGAATGCTGTTCGACAGTATTTGATCGGCCTGCTGGTGGGCTTTGTGATGTTTGGCGCTTGCGTGCTCATCGCGTGGGCCAGCGGAAGCCTCCAATATAACGGTTTTACCCTGAGCAATGGCTTTGGGCTGCTGGTGTGCTACCTCATTGGCTTCGTGCTGCAGGGAATGAGCGAGGAAGTTTTCCTCAGAGGCTATTTCATGATGTCGGTTGCCAGTAAAAACTCCATTCTGCTGGCAGTGATCTCGAATTCAGTGATCTTTGCTGTTTTACATTTGCTAAACCCCGGCGTAACGCTTCTGCCCATCATAAACCTAATCCTTTTCGGTTTGTTTGCCTCGGTATACACCCTGAAAACCAACAATATCTGGGGTATCTGCGCCATACATACCATTTGGAATTTCGCCCAGGGAAATTTGTTCGGTATCCTTGTCAGTGGGATAGACACAGAAGTCTCTGTTCTGTCGTTTCTGCCGGCAGCAGGCAGCACCCTGATCAACGGTGGGGCCTTTGGGATGGAAGGCGGCCTTGCTGTAACGATTGTCTTAATTATATCTACTCTTGTTGTGCTAAAACTTCCCGGAAAGGGAATTGCGGCACCGGCCGTGGTCAATGAAGATACACAGTCGCCGCCGCTGTCATCGGCCATGTGATACCCTATTGGAATGTTTTTTACCTTAAAAACTCATGCTAATCAACAAGCATTATCTTCGCCATGTTATGGCGAATACATCCTAAAAGTCACTACGCCAGATATACGCAAGCGCCGATACATGAAATTGTTTCGCTGAAAGGAAAGAATTTATGCCTGAATTGAAAGAAATACTCACTGAAAGCTACAGAAAAGCCGTAACCGATTACTTTGACAAAAACAAAATGGCTCCGGACAAGGATATAAGCAAGTTATCCCATGCCCAGCAGGAAGAGGCTATCTATCAGATGATCGTCCGCTACACCTCTGAAAAGATCGGGATGATCGAGAAATGGAGCAGTACACCTCTGGACGAGCTGCAGGGTTCAACCCCGGCGATGGTTATCGAAGACTTGCGTGAGCTCAATGAGGTTTTTGATGTATTCACCCATATGGCCAGCTTTGCCGACGAAGAGCTTCCCATTCTTCTGGTTTATAAACTTCAGCAATTTGGTTCAGAGGCTGTTACCAGGATGTATCAGCTGGCTTTGGATAACAAAGAAGGGCAGCCCCCATCCGATTATTTGTTTTCAGCGGCTGTTTCAGCACTGGGGGTTATGCAGCTGGAGGAATGTGTTGTCCGGCTAATTGAGCTGGCGGATCAAACCACCAAAGAACCCCAGCTTGAGCAGATCGAAGATGCACTGAAGCGACACAGGGAACGTGCTGTAGAGCCGCTGCTAAAGCGGCTGCAGGATGCGAAGTGGAGTAAAACCGATCAGATGCTGCTATATGCATTGGCTTATGGCGCAGCCGAAGCGAAGGACGACAGGGTTTACCAGATGCTTCGCGGCGTATTCAGGGCATTGGAGGATAAAACAACACCAATCCTGTGCTTTGGGGTATATGGCGATGGCAGAGCGGTGCCCATGCTCCGCAGCTTTTTAGAGAAGAACGCCCATAACATTCCAGACAGGCTTTTCCATGAAATAATCGGAACGATTCGAAGTCTCGGCGGTGAAACCGAGGCATTGGAACAGCACCACCATCATCACCATCACGAATAAGGTTTTAGCCCGGGAACAAGCACCTTCGTCAACACCACAGAAATGATTGTTGGCGGAGGTTCTGGTCATTTTTGGAGGTTTACCGATGCTGGAGCAGGATAGAATCCATGAAGAAAACAGGCTTCAAAGAACACTGGAAGAAATAGAAGGGCAATTAAAGGAAAAGCAGTCCGACAAGGAGTTCTTCACCAAAAACATGCGAACCACCATGAAAAACATGTGGGAAGAGGTGGAAGCCACTCCGAATAATGTGTGGGATCCGGAACAATATATTCAGGCAAAGTTCTATCTTGATGAGATGCGCAATATCAAAAGCGCGTATCAGAGTACAGCCGGTAAGCTGGTAAGGCTGGAAAAAATGAAGGTGAATCCGTATTTTGCCCGGATTGACTTTCTGGAAGACGGTGAAAACACAACAGATCAGATCTACATTGGTATCACCATGGTGCAGAATGAGCAGAGCCTTGAAATTCTGGTGTATGACTGGCGAGCACCCATATCCGGCATGTTTTATGATTATGACGTTGGCCCTGCGAAATTTGATTCACCCGCCGGAACCATCCAGGGCGAGTTGACCTTGAAAAGACAGTTCAGGATTAAGAATGGCCGCATTGAGGTCATGTTTGATTCCGATGTGAAAATCGATGATGAGATTTTGCAGGAACTGCTGGGGCAAAGCAAGGACGAGAGAATGAAGAACATTGTGACCAGCATTCAGCGCGAGCAAAACCTTGCCATCCGGGATGAAGGCCATAAACTGCTGATCGTCGAGGGGCCTGCCGGAAGCGGTAAGACATCCATTGCGCTGCATCGCATTGCGTTTTTGCTGTATCGTTACCGCAACAGTATCACCAATGCCAACGTGGTTATCT
Source organism: Ruminiclostridium sp. (assembly GCA_012523055.1). Taxonomy (GTDB): domain Bacteria; phylum Bacillota; class Clostridia; order DSM-8532; family DSM-8532; genus JAAYJG01. The sequence goes on from JAAYJG010000168.1 coordinate 4,001, forward strand.
TCTCTCCGAATGAAATGTTCAATGATTATATTTCCGAGGTTTTACCCGAGCTTGGCGAAGAGAATGTTCGACAAACCACTTTTATGGAATATGCCAGAAGCTTTTTGAAAACAGACATGAAAATGTACGACATGAACCAGCAGATGGAATTTATCCTCACCACCCGCAGTAAGGAAACTTATGCCGATCGCATCCGGGCCATTCGCTGCAAGTCCTCCGTTGAATTTCTGATCGCATTGAAACAATATATCGAAAACCTGATTCAAAACCCCTGGGTGTTTGAAGATTTTGTACAGGATCAGGAGCTGATCATCTCCGGCGAAGAGCAGCGGACGCTGTTCCACAGTGAGTACACCTATCTGCCACTGGTTCCACGCTTAAAAAAGGTAAGAAACAGGGTTCTTTACCTGATCAAACAAAGAGAAATTGAAAAAATACAACAGCTTGACCAAAAGATGAGCAAAGACCCGCAATGGATGGACACAAAGCCGAAGGACAGGAGAAGCATTGCGGTCAGGATTGTGCTGAAACAGTTCGAACCCCACCGGAAAAGGGCACGATGCATGGCAACGGCAACCATCAAGGATTATTATGTTCGTTTGTACCAGGAAGACCACCTTTCAGGCGGAATTGCCGATGATTCTCTTGTCAGCACTGCCGCCCTGACCCTGAAAAGGATGGGGCAGAATGTCATCCTGTATGAGGATCTGGCACCGATGCTCTATTTAAAAGGAAAGCTGTATGGTATTCCGCGGAAGGAATCCATCCGTCAGGTCATCATCGATGAGGTTCAGGACTATACTTCTTTGCAGATGGAAATCATCAAGGAGCTTTTTCCATCCAGCCAGTTTACGGTTGTCGGTGATCTGAACCAAAGCATCAACCCCTATGCCAATATCGGGCAGATAAACGTACTGAGGGATATTTTTAAGGGGGAGAAGCCCGCACATATCCGTCTGGGGAAAAGCTACCGCTCAACCCTTGAAATCACGAGGTTCTGCAGAGCCATTCTGGGACTGAGTGAGGAATTTGAATTTGTGAACCGAAGTGGAGTCAAGCCCAGTGTGCGCATAATGACCAATATTATGGAGTGTGCCTCCTCTGTGGTTGAAAGCCTGCATGAAATGCTCGATATTGGGTACAAATCAGCGGCCGTGATTTGCAGAACCTGTGCTGAGGCGGAAGACTTTTACGGGTACCTGAAGCAACAGATTCCATGCCATCTTGTTGCCAAAGCGGACACCGCGTTCCCGAAGGGCGTATCGATCCTTCCTTCATACCTGGCCAAGGGCCTTGAATTCGATGCGGCTTATATTTTAAATCTGGATCAACCCTACACAGGCGCGGAAGAAAAAAACCTTTTTTATACCGTCTGTACCCGCGCGCTGCACCGGCTTTTTATCTACTGTACCGCAGAGCTTCCGGAATATTTCAGCGAAATACCCGAAATACTATATGAAATTGACCGATAAGAGGGGGCAATACAATGCTGGTTGCGGACAATTGGAAGGATTATGCCATATTGGATACCGGTGAAGGTGAAAAGGTGGAGCAATGGGGTGCTTATGTGCTGCGCAGGCCAGATCCCCAGGTTATCTGGCCCTGGCAAAAATCTGAAGCGGTACGTGATAATGTACATGCCCGATATCACCGCAGCACCCGGGGAGGCGGCGAGTGGGAAGAGATGAAAAAGCTTCCCGCATCCTGGGTGATCGGTTATAAAAGCCTGCAATTCAAGGTAGAGCCCACAAGCTTCAAGCATACCGGAATCTTTCCGGAACAGGCTGTGAACTGGGACTGGATGATGGAAAAAATCGGCCGGGCCGGCCGGGAGGTACGGGTGCTGAACCTCTTTGGCTACACGGGGGGAGCAACGATTGCCTGTGCTTCCGCTGGTGCGCAGGTGTGTCATGTGGATGCTTCAAAGGGCATTGTGTCATGGTGCCGTGAGAACGCTGCCCTTTCCGGCCTTGCGGAAAAACCCATCCGATATATTGTGGATGACTGCATGAAGTTTATCGAGCGAGAAGCCCGCAGAGGGAAAACCTATGAGGGAATCATCATGGATCCGCCGTCTTATGGCAGGGGCCCGAACGGAGAGCTTTGGAAAATAGAGGACGAGTTGTTCCGACTGCTGCAAAACTGCACGCCTCTTCTGTCAGACAACCCGCTTTTTGTTCTGGTAAACTCCTATACCACAGGGTTTTCCCCATATGTGCCGGCAAACATGATGGAGATGACCATTCAAAAGAAGGTCAGGGGCAGAATTACTGCCGGGGAGGTTGGCCTTCCGGTGAAGGATACCGCTATCGTATTGCCCTGCGGGATTTATGCCCGCTGGGAGAGTTCATGAGCAAGACTGCTGGCGGGTTTGTCCCCGCTGGGAAAGTGCATGAAGCAAAGCACTAACGGGCTACCCCCGGCAAAGCGTGCCTACTGGTACACCAGCTCAGAATCGGCTTGCGCAGACAACAGTTCACACAATAAAGCCATATTTCAGGGAAAAATCCCCTTGATACCTAGCATTGAAAGGGTTATGATAGTAACATATAAAAATTGGGAAGCGTACATAGGGCATAAATACCGGTTAGAAACCGTAGGACGATTAACCCATGAAGTTTTGAAACAAGCTTTAAAGAGATAATGATGATCTCTTTCAACCTTATTAAAATAACGAGGCCCAGATGTCCCCCACCTCTTAACGTATTTTCAGCCAAGGGCTGAAAAACGTGTGATGGCGGGTACCGATTACCTTAATCAGGCGGCGAGCATATCTCCCGCCTCGATATAACGGTGTCTTGCGATTGCAAGCAATCGCTTCCGTTGTTATAAAATCATATTGAGGAGGTAGATATTCTTAATGGAAATGGAAGAAATGTATCACTGTATTGTCAACGCATTGGAAGACAAAAAAGCCAAGGATCTGAAAACCATCGACATCCACGAGCTCACCACCATCGCCGATTATTTTGTCATCTGCAGCGGCACATCCACCACCCATATCAAATCGCTTGCCGACGAGGTTGAGTTCAAACTAAAAGAGAGAGATATAACGCCCTTGCGCCGTGAGGGCTATAACAGTGCCAGATGGATTCTGATGGATTACGGCGATATTATTGTTCATGTTTTCCACGAGGAGGATCGCTCGTTCTACAACCTGGAACGGTTATGGCAGGACGGCAGAGCCATCCCCCCAAGGGAATAATCATATAGAAGCTGTTCGGGCGGCCCAGCCTGAATGATGTGAATGAGTGAACCCGTCATCACAGCGGGTTTTAATGTAGGAGGAGTTTATATGGCGTATTCAACAAAGGTGGACAAAAAGTGGCAAAAAATATGGGAGGATACTAAGCTTTATCAATTCGATAAAGACAAGCTGGAAAACAAGCTTTATTGTATGGAAATGTTTTCCTATCCGTCCGCTGCAAACCTGCATCTGGGGCACTGGTACAATTTCGGCCTCACCGATTCATGGGCCAGAATGAAGCGCCTGCAGGGCTTTAATGTGTTCCATCCCATGGGGTTTGACGCTTTCGGCCTGCCGGCTGAAAACTACGCGATCAAGACGGGTATCCATCCGAAAGATTCCACCTATGCCAACATTTATACCATGGAGCGTCAGCTCAAGGAAATGGGTGCCACTTATGACTGGGATTATGAGGTCATCACCTGTGCACCCGAATATTACAAATGGACTCAATGGATTTTCCTGAAGCTTTTTGAGCGTGGTCTGGCCTATCGCAAAAAGGCTCCTGTAAACTGGTGCCCCAGTTGTAAAACCGTTCTGGCCAACGAGCAGGTGGTGGATGGCGAATGTGAAAGATGCCACCAGGAGGTCACCAAACGAGATTTAACCCAGTGGTTTTACAAGATCACCGCATATGCCCAGGAGCTTCTGGACTACATTCCGAAGTTGGACTGGCCTGAAAAGACCAAAAAAATTCAAATAAACTGGATTGGACGTTCCGAGGGCGCAGAAATCGAATTCGGTGTTGCCGACAGTGATAAGGCCTTCAAGGTGTTCACCACCCGGGCCGATACCCTGTATGGTGCAACGTATGTGGTGCTGGCTCCTGAAAGCGACCTGACTGATCAGGTTACTACAGATGAATGCAGAAATCAGGTTGAAGCATATAAAGAGTTTGCTAAAAAGCAGACGGATGTAGAAAGAATGTCCACCGTCAAAGAGAAAACCGGCGTGTTTACCGGTGCTTTCGCAATCAACCCGGTGAATGGCGAAAAAATCCCCATCTGGATTTCAGACTATGTGTTGGCCAATTACGGCACAGGCTGTGTCATGGCCGTACCGGCTCATGATGAAAGGGATTTCGAATTTGCCACCAAGTTCGATCTGCCCATCAAACGGGTGATCAAGGGAAGAGAAGGCGCCGATGACGCGCTTCCTTTCGTGGAGTATGGTATCCTCACCGACAGCCAGGAATTTTCCGGGGTGCTCTCTGAAGACGCCAGGGTGGCCATTGTCAAAAAGCTTCAAAAGCAAGGAAAAGGCGAGTTGAAAGTTAATTTCCGGCTCAGGGACTGGCTTGTTTCAAGGCAGCGCTTCTGGGGCACGCCCATTCCCATTGTGCATTGCGACTACTGCGGTGTCGTGCCCGTTCCCGAAGAACAGCTGCCGGTAGAGCTTCCCTACGATGTGGAATTCACACCCGATGGGGAATCACCGCTTGCCAAATGCCAAGAGTATATCAACACCACCTGCCCGAAGTGTGGAGGGCCTGCAAAGCGTGATCCCGATACACTGGATACATTTCTTTGTTCCTCCTGGTATTATTTAAGATATCCGGATAGTAAAAACGACAAGGAGCCATTCAACCGAGAGTGGGTGAACAAAATTCTGCCTGTGGACAAATATGTGGGAGGCGCAGAACATGCCGTACTGCATCTGCTATATTCCCGCTTCTTTACAAAAGCGCTTCGTGACATGGGCTATCTGGACTTTGACGAACCGTTCACATCTTTGGTGCACCAGGGCACCATTTTGGGCACTGACGGCACCCGTATGAGTAAATCCAAGGGGAATACCATTTCTCCCGATGAATATATCAATGAATACGGCTCCGATGTTTTCAGGCTTTACCTTGCGTTTGGTTTTGCCTATACCGAAGGCGGGCCATGGAGCGATGAAGGGATTAAAGCGATCTTCCGTTTTGTCAACAGGGTTGAACGGTTAGTAGAGAAATTCGCTGAAGAAAAATCTGCGCTCGCCGGCGAGAAAAATGGCGCCGAAGAAAGGGAACTAGCCTTTGTACTTCATACCGCCATCAAGGGGGTTACCGAAGATGCCGAGAAATTCCAGTTCAATACCTCCGTTGCAAGGCTGATGGAGCTGATCAATGCGCTGTATAGATACGATGCATTACCAGAAAGAAATGGAAAGGTTCTGGAAGATACCCTTCGCAATTTGTTAATTCTGCTCTCACCCTTCGCGCCGCATTTTACGGAAGAAATGTGGGAGAGGATGGGATACGCATACTCCATCTTCCATCAGAAGTGGCCGGACTGGAACCCCGCCGCGTTGGTCAGAGATACCGTGGAAATTGCCGTCCAGATCAACGGACAGGTAAAATACCGAATCGATGTTCCGTCCGATGCCGATATGCAAGCAATGGAACAGCAGGTGCTGAAGGATGAAAAGGCTGCGGTCTTCCTGAAAGATAAAGAAATAGTAAAGGTCATTGCCATACCCGGTCGTCTGGTGAATATAGTCGTAAAGAAATAACGGCATAGAAGGAAGCGGGGTATTCAGCCTCGCTTCTTGTCTGCCATACAGTATTTGCCTGATAATGAACTTGTCGTTCTTAACCCGGCGATGAATCATTTCAAATTTATCAATTCAGTCTGTAAGGGGGTAACCTGAAAATGAAGTATCTGTTGGATTACAAAAAGTTTTGGGAGGAAAATGCGGATTGTTTCCAACCGTTCACAACCCAAAAAAAACGCGTTCCTGTGAAGCTGTCCTTTGATGACCATTTTCTTCTCGAAGACATGCAGGTGGAATCCACTTTGCGTTATTTCAAAGATAGGGATTATCGGCTGGAAATGAATCGGCTGTGCAATGACAAGATGGAGAAAGCCATTGGAATTCGGCATTTTCACGAGAAAGAAGACATGGTGCTCCAACCCAACCGTTTTGAGGTGATCATGGGGGCTCACTGGGAATATAGTGAAGGCGGAACCCCCTGGCTGGAATCCAACGTTACGGATATCGAAGATGTGAAAAAGATCATCTCCCGGGCTGAAAAACTGGATATGGATCAGGAAACTTTCCCGGAAGGCTGGTTTGAAGAAAAAGAAAAGGTGGAAAAGGAAACCGGAAAGAAGCTGGATTTCGGAAGCAGGGGGCACAGAGGCCCGGCGACAATGGCCACCAGTATCCTCGGGACAGAGAACACCTGTATTTTCATCATGGATGAGCCCGAGATCATGAAAGCATTTTTTGATGTGTTAACTGAAAAAATGATCGAATACCACAAAGCATTGCTGAAGGCAACCCATTCAAAACTGTGCAACGGCTACTGGATCACCGACGACAATTGCTATCTGATCCCGCCTGCACAATATGAAGAGCTTTGTGCACCATTCCTGAAAAGGGTTTTTGAAGAATTTTCACCAAACCCGGAGGATTCCCGTTATCAACATTCCGACAGCGCCATGGGTCATTTAATGGGAATTCTGAACGATGTCGGGGTCAACGGTGTAAACCTGGGGCCAACGATACATCCGCTGGAGATCCGCAAAGCCATGCCCAAAGCGGTAATCCACGGGCAAATGCCTCCCTTTACCCTTAGAAACGGTACCCCTGAAGAAATTATTGAGCTTGTAAAAAGAGACATTGATGCGGTGGGCGGAGACGGCGGACTGGTAGAAACCACTGCCGGAAGCCTTGCCGCCGGAACCCCGTATATCAATGTCCAGGCATACCTGTGGGCTGTCAACGAATACGGCCGCTACTAAATTTACACCGGGCGGGGCCCAGGTTCCTGTGTAAATAGCCAGAGGGCGGGGCCCAGGTCTCTTGGTCAAATTTAATCACTGGGGACAGGTTCCTTGATCAAATTTACCCACGAGAGCCAGCAGGAAAGACAACAGGGACAAAGCCAGCAGGGGCAGGCACTTTTGTAAAAGTTGTGCACGTAACCACGGAACTTAGGCACGTTGGTAGAAATTGCACATGCAACCACAGAATCAAGGTACCTTGGTAAAAATTCATACAGGCGGGACCCAGAACCCTTCGCTTAATAAAACATGAGTATATACAACGATCAAAGATAGAGTCCACTTTAAACTTAACTAAAAGGGAGGCCCTTAGACGCATATCCATAGGGACATTTTATGAACCGTGGGTATTGGGTGAGGCAGACAGCAGATTAAGCTGTCTGCCTTTGCCGTTGTTCGGCTATTTTCTCGGCTTCTTCTGCGAAAGCGCCGACGACGCCGATGTCGCGGTAGTGGATAACAATTTCCTGCTCCGCCGTCCTGGAGTATCGTTCTGCTCTCTCACCGACTTCAATCTTCTCGATGAATACGTTAAGCAGTTCACCGTTTAGCTCATTAATTTCGGTGTACCTTTTCGCCTTATCGATAAATCGGGTTACGTTGGAGATTGAGATCTGCAGTTCTTCAATCCGTTCCGCAGTCTGAGGGATTCGTTCCTTCAGGCTTTTTTGTTCTGTGTTGTAGTCGCCGGACAGCATTCGGAACTGCTCGTTGGTTACCTTGCCGAGCACATTATCCTCATATAAGCGTTTGAATAAGGTACTGAGCTCTTTGTCCCTCCGGCGCATCAATTCCAGCTCTCTTTGAAGACGCTCAATCTCGCGGCGGGTTTCGGCGTTATTTTTCCGATTTATGTACTGGATGAAAAACGCTTCCTGCTGCCGTGCGAAGTGGGTCACTCTCAGTAAATCATCCAGCACGATTGCTGCCAGATGGATTTCCCGAAGGTAGTGAGAGCTGCATTTTCCCTTACCGCGTTTCCGGTAGGTGGAGCACATGAAATTGTTTTTTACAGCGGCTATGGTGTGCGCCCGATGCAGTGTCATGACCTCTCCGCAGTCGATGCACCTTACCAGACCAGAGAACATATCCTGTTCTTCCATGTTTGTCCTGCGCTTCTTGTGCTCACGGATGTCCTGAACGATATCCCAGATTTCTTTCGTAACCAGCGGCTCATGTGTGTTTTCAAAGCGCAGATGCTCTGACTTGGGGCGCTCAATACGCTTCTTATTTTTGTAGGACAGCGTTGTGTACTGCAGATTGATGGTATGTCCGAGATAGACCTCATTTTCCAGAATGTCGGCAATGCATGCGCTGCTCCATGCGTATGGTCTGGTTACATCCACATTGGTCAGAATGATGCCGGTCTTGATGTAGTAATAGTAACCGGGCGAGTACACCTGCTCTTTGTTAAGCTGATTAGCAATTTGTGTAGGACATTTCCCTTCGACACAGAGGCTGAAAATCCGTTGAACAATCGGTGTAACATCCTCATCGGGAACAATTTTGCTTTTGGGATTATTTTCGTCCTTCTTGTAGCCGTAAGGCGCTCTGGTTGCCACACGCTCACCTCGTTCCGCTTTCGCTTTAACGACCGATCGGATTTTCCGGCTGGTATCTTTGGCGTAGAAATCGTTAAAAAGGTTCACGAATGGAGTGAAGTCGTTGTCACCGTAAAGGCTGTCTACGTTGTTGTTGACGGCGATGAAGCGGACTCCGCAGCTTGGAAATATCATCTCGGTGTACTGTCCGACCAGTAAATAATCTCTGCCGAGCCGGGACATGTCCTTGACGATTATCGTCGCCACTTCGTCGTTTTCCACCAGCTTCATCAGTTCTTTCCATGCAGGTCTATTAAAGTTTGTGCCGCTGTAGCCATCGTCAGAGAGGAAGAGAATATTCTCAAATCCGTTGTCGGTGGCATACTTCTCCAGCATCAGCCTCTGGTTCTGTATGCTGTTGGACTCGCCGTCACGCTCGTCCTCCTGACTAAGTCTGCCATAGAGTATTGTATATTTTAGGTTTGCCTGTATCATAATTACCTCCTTTTCATTTGGCAAACCGATACGGAATGCTGGGGTTGCGGATTGCTCCGCAATTCCAAGCATACCGAAGAGTTTGCCGGAAGTCTACTGAATTCCAGAAAGTATTTCATTTGTTTTCCTGCTCCTTATCGATCAGGGTGAGAAGCTTGTCCGTGGGTAATGAGGCGGCGGTTTTGGGAAACACTGACTTGATGGCGAACTTCTTTCCGGCTATCTCCATATGCCGTTCAAGGCAGATGCTGTCTGGCCACTCGATTAATTCTGTATCCTCAAACAGCGGAATCAGCTTATCTTCAAGCGCGGTATCGATAATTCCGGCTGTTTCATAGCTGCCGCCGATGCCGGTTTGTAAGTAGTGCTTGTACTCGTCCTCAACCTTTCGGCGCCATACCCGCACCTTTTCTCCGCCGAATTCTTTTGCAACTATATCGAATTCCGGCGTATACGGATGTCCCTTGGGAACGAGAATAATCTTCTCAGAAAACAAATATGCATCAAAACATTCCTGCTGCGGTTTCATGGTTAACACCTCCTGTCAATTGTTTAATCTTCATCATCCCTGTCCTCCATATAGCGAATCTCCGTCCTGTTTTTAATTGCCTCTCTTAAAGGAACATAGCCTCTGCTGTTGTTGACCATCTGCACGGCTTTGCCCCTGAGCTTTTGTGTATCGAGGTACGGAACCTCCATAATTGACGCCAGAAAAAGATTCATCTGAGCAATCTCAACGGCAATTTTGTATGACAGCTTCGAGAGATGTTCCTCCAAATTTCTTATTTCGCTGTGCTGAATTTTTGAATACACCTCGGCGATCTCGCTGCCGAACTGGCGCAGCATATCCCGGCTGATGTACTCGCGAATGGCTGCGTTTATGAATTCTGAACGATTTTCAAAACCGAAATGCCGGTGATTTTCATCCGCCAGTCTGAGTGTTTCGGTCGGCAGCGATACTGTAATTTTCTCGATCTCCCGGCTCATGAAGCTCTTCCTCCCTCCACAGAATGCCTTGCTGAAAAGCATATATTCTGTCGTAGCGGATGTTCCCGATGGTATGCTTTACGTCAGCAACACATTTTTTTCTGAGCTGTTCCATAAGTCCATCGGTCATGCCTTTTACCTGACTGGCGGTTACATTTGCCATTAGGGAATACTCCACGCACATCCGAAATAGCTGGCGGCAGATTCGACCTTCGAGCTTGCCAAGCTGATTTTCAAGGAAGGATAGTGTCGTCTTATTAATGTATTCTTCATTCGATTTTGACTGCAAAAAGCCGAGATAGAACTCTACCGCCTTGCAGACAAACTCGCTCCGGCTTGATATCTCATGCAGCGGATAGGCTGCATCAATTTGTTTTATCATGTCGGGCCTCATCCAGATTGCTACCTTTTCTTTCTTGTTCTCTTTCATGTAATGACCTCCGTTTTCTCATATAATTCCGTATGGGACTTCTGTAATAATGCCTGAACAGCGGCGATTCCTCGGTGAACGGATGTTTTATACGTCGCCTCATCTGTTTTTATGTGCACCTTTTGCACTATTCCAAAAATCCTTGCTACGCCCCGCATTGCGGGGCGTTGTGGTATGCGCCGGTGCGGCTTGCAGCACCGCGCTTTAACCTGCATGGTTTTCGACCGTATGGTTCACCCTCTGAAATGAGCTGAATACTGGTAGCTGTTCATTGCCCGCCGCAACTCTCGTACAAAGCCTCAGTAAGGGCATTGTTCTGCCTGCGGGTATATGGTTACCATCCTGCAGGGAAAAGGCGGTACAGAGGCTAACTGTCGGTGAATACGGGCTGTTCTTTGGCGATGTTCAAAGTGAGCCTAGTTGGTTTATGTTTCATTTGTCCGGATTTTGAAAGTGCCAAAGATGAGCCATGTTGGTGCAAGTTCCGTCTGTTTTTCCGCAGACTGCGTGAAAGTTAGCCATCATGGTATACTTTCCGCCAATGCCAGACCTCGCCATCCGCATAATTAACCCACTTGGTTACACTTCGATCCTCAAAGCTTCGGGAAGATTGCAAGGATGCAAAGTACATAGGACATTGCACCCTTACATCCTTGAATCAGGAAGTTGCCAGTACCATTGGCTCCCCAGCTTCACAGACTGAGCGCCGATATTTTTCTTTGCAATGTTGACGGTTCGCTCCGAAATATTCAATTCTGTTGCCCTTCGGAATACTTCTTCAACAGGAGCAGGACAGGTCAGCAGCTTTTTCAGTTCATCCTCCATGAGCATCGTCTTGGTCTGCACAGAGCCTGTGCCGGAGAGCACTTCGTCTACCGTTGCATCACAATATCCCTTCCACTGAAAACCGTTCTCCGCATCCAAGGAAAACGCGATAGACTTTCCTTCCGGAGCGAGGCTGCTTTTGTCATGAGCGACAATCCGTATGCCTGGGTTATCTTTCAATCTTCCGACCAGAAGCACACTTCTTGCCGCAGCTCTGAAGTCAATGGAACCCAAACCGCGGTAGGAAGATTTTAGTCCCTGCGCCTTGTTCATGTGGCCAATTAGGATCACAGCACAGCCGGTGCGATCCGCCATGGCACACAGGCGCTTGATCACAGGACGCACCTCATTGGCGCGGTACATGTCCACATCACAGCCGAGATAGGCTTGCAGCGGATCAAGTACAATCAGACGGGCTCCGGTTTCATGAACAGACTGCTCCAGCCGCTCATCGCACAATGTCAGCTCTTGGTCAGACTCATCGATAACAAGTACCCGCGAACAGTCCGCGCCCGATTGTTCCAGCCGAGGCTTAATAGTATCCGCCAGCCCGTCCTCCGCCGATTGGTAGATGACATTGATGGGTGGACCTGCCGCTTCTTCCTCCGGCAGCGGTTCGCCGTTGGTCAGCAGTGCGATCATCGCCAGAACAAAAGAGGTTTTTCCTTCTCCGGGATCGCCCTGAATGATAGTGACCTTGCCATAGGGAATGTACGGATACCACAACCACTGTACTTCTTCGGTTGTGATGTCGCTCATCCGAATAAGCCTGTTTTTCTTTTTCTGCATATTCTCACCTCCGTCTATAGGGTATTTTTGTTTTATTGTTGCACCGCGCTCCCGGTCAGGTTCCTGCCCTGCGGCCTTGCGTGACCAGCACAGCGTTTTCATCCCATTGGCACGCTCGCTTACATTTGCAAGGTCTTGGCATGCTTCTCCTGAGAGTATTCACTCCAGGTGCAGCTATTCAATTTTCAAATCTTTCTTTTGTCCTGATTTCATTTTCACAAATGCTGTGTTAAAATAATACAGATAATACAAATAATTTATTTTTGATAAAATCCATTATTTGCAGAGGAGGGCATAATGTTTCCGTATTTCAAAGTTTTCATCGATAATCAATCTTTCATGAACATTCTCTGGTATGTGGATGAGCAAAAGCACGGCTTCCGTCGCAACGAGCAGATCGGCGAAGGGCTGGTGAGCTTCTGTGAGCTTGATATGATTGCCCTTGAAGGCAAATTAAAAGAGCTTGCCGGCATACCGCTGACAAACCCGAATTATGATACTGTCCGGAATGGAATATTTGATGCGGCGGAGCTGCTGAAGGACAAGCACGACTATGTTTTTTTCTTTCTGGTAGGTGCGCTGAACAATATCCTGACCACCCCGATCTATTTTCAGGATGATATTGAAGCACGGAGACTGGAGCATCTGCAAAGCTGTTTTGCCATTCTTGAGGATGTATCTACTCTGCATGAGATATTTCAGTATGCCCTGCATTTCTGTTTTGATAAGGATAATCTGTCTGACCGCTCCGCAGCCGAAAGGCTGGTCGGCTTCTATTTTCAGTTTCCGGATTTGAGTAAGTTTACTGTGCAGACAGGCTTCGCGGTGGCTCCGGTAAAAAAAGGCGCTTTGGATTACGAAAAGGTCGCGGAAATAAACAAAAATAATAATACAGATACCAAAAAAACACTAGATGCCATTCACGGGGACCATTCCAAGGTCAGCCTGCTGCCGTATTATCACATTCAGGCGCTAGACGAAATGCTGTTCTTTGAGTTTATGGAAATGCTCAAACGCGGTATTCAGGTAAAACGGTGCAAGCTGTGCGGCCGGTATTTCGTACTGATTGACAAACGCAAACGGGAGTATTGCGGGAGAGAATATGCCGACGGGAAGACTTGTCAGAAAGTCGGGCCGCTGCTCCGCTACGAACAGCTGCTTGAAGCGGATTCCTATCTGCAAAAATTTGAGACGGAGTACAACAAAATCTACTCCCGATTTTACCGTGCCGATGGTAAGCTTGATTCCGAGCGATTCGGCAAAGATATGACGCGAGAGGAATTTGGGGCATGGTCAAAGGCTGCGTCCAAAGCAAAAGCCGATTACCAAAAAAGACTGATAACCGGCGAAGAGATGTTGAGCATAGTACGGGCGAAGACTTAATCTCAATATTCACTTGACTTTTTCCCCAATCAGAGCTGTATTAGTACTACGGGAGTTTCCTGGACGAAAAAACGTCATAGCAGACTGGTGTGCTTACGACACACCAGCCCTGCGAAAGGTGAAGAGACCACCCCGCGCAACCGTAAACGGCACTATGACGTGATTATTTTATCATTCTTCATGGTGTTCCACAATCTAAAGTTTCGGCGTATGCAAGGGGTATTGGCGGTGATGCTGCCCGCCTTTGCGTACGCTTTTTTTGCAAGGGCATACCTTGCCCTTGGGAACCTTCCGACTAAATTTGAAAGGTCGGGAGAACATGAACATTTTTGAAAACGAATCCGGTATTCTTGGCAGTGCATCCGTGGATAACTTAAAGCGATCATTTAAGGAGTTTCTTCGGCAGGCAACCGAAATCCGTATAAGGCTTGGAGAGCAGGGATATCTGCTGGACAAATACCTCTCGTATTTATTTGAAGCAACAAACGGGATACTGGCATATGAAGCTGCATCCGAAGGCTTCGAAACTGAAAGTACCTTGAACAGCCTATGCGCAGAAATACTCAGAGGTGATGCGAAAAGCAACGATCATCCGTTTTACGAACAGGTCAAGTCATTTATTGATACCCATCCCTTAAAGTATCAAGAGAGTTTTACCAAGCTGTCTCTATATGATGTGATGCTTTCGTGCAGTTATCTGGAGTCTGTATACGAGCAGTATTATACAGATCTTGTTGCCGATATCAGAGCTTTTCTTGATATCGTAGACCTGAATAGCCTCTACAATAAAATATGTGAAGCTCTCGGCGGAGAAAAGGAAATGGAGCATTTAAACCTGCTGTTTTGTAAGCGAATCCTGATTGTTAAAGCAATGGATATTTTTCTTCAGGGGATGACCAACCAATTGCTGTACTCGCTGACCTACCGGGACAGAGAAACATCAAAGCAAGTGTTTCAGTTGTTGCTGGATGAAGCTTTTTACAATAATTGAAAATGGTATAACAGGGTGATAAATGTGAACACAGCGGCCTGCAGAAGATTCCGGCAGGCCGCTGTGTTTTTTCTTTTCTGTGTTAATCCATGATTCCGATCTTGTTGCCATTTTCGTACATATCTTCAGCGACGATGCCGACGTTTCCTCCACCGTTGTCCTCTATCCATCCGAACCCGGGAATCCATATGCTTGGCTTACCATCGATGACGGCTTTCGAACCAGGTGCGGGATTATGTTTATCGGATGGCTGCGTATTGTCCGCACCCATTATGCCTACTTGCTTATTAATATCGCCTTTGCCGTCTACGATAGTTCCACCGCCCATTTGTCCAACCTTTTTGCCTGTGAGCTCATCACCGGGACTGCCGACCATCGTACCTTGTGCACCGCCGCCCTCATCCTTGACCCAGCCAAAGCCGGGAATCCACATGCACCGATTGCCGTCGATAACAGCTATTGTCCCCGGCTTGGGGTCGGTGGAGGCTGGAGTGGATTTTGATATGGCACGAGATGTTGGTTCTGTTGACGGTGCTAGGTCTGCTTTTTCTTCTGCCGTTACTCCAGTTTTCAGTGGTTCCCTTTCTGCGACAGTATCTACTTCAGGAGCAAGAGAATCATCAGATAGAAGAATTCTAGGCGTTTCCTCAGACCGAGCCTCAATTTCGACGGTTACGGCGGTTTTTACCGTCTCGATGGGTAAATTTCCGACCTCTACACTCCGAGGCAACACAGCGGCACACAACGCGATACAGGCGATAACAGCTATTCCGGCAGGTATTTGCTTTTTCATAAAGACCATCTCCTTTCAGCAACAGACAATATCACAGCTTTTCGGAGATAGCTATACATATTTCGATAAACGCACTTATAATTTGCAGTAATACGGATTTAAACTTTACAAATGCGTAAAATATGTTGTATAACGCACTTAAAATGATATAATAAAGTGAAACTTGGGAAATAGGTGGCGAATATGCGGGTAAGTTATAAAAAGCTTTGGAAGCTTCTTATCGACAGAGACATGAAAAAGAAAGATTTGCAATTGGCAGCAGGGCTGAGTTCAACAACCATTGCCAAACTGTCAAACCATGAAAATGTTAGCATGGATGTTTTAATTAAGGTGTGTACCCTTCTTGGCGTAGACTTCTGTGATATTATGGAGTTAGTGCCGGATCAGACAATTGAAAGAGATAAATCTTAAGCGTAAAGAGTGGAGATACAGATGGCTAAGACAACAAAAGCACAAGAGCAATCGCTTGAATCAATAATGTGGAACTGCCGCAATGCCCTACGCGGGACTGTCGGAGGCAACGAAACAAACCGTGATGTCGTCATGGGTTTGGTGTTCTTGAAGTTCGCCGGCGACAAATTTGAAAAGCGCAGAGCAGAAATACAGGAAGAATACGGCGATGTCCCCGCTTTCCTGGAGAAGGCATCCTTCTACCTTTCCAAGAACGTATTTTACCTGAGCGAAACTTCACGCTGGTCTTATATTGTCAAAAACGCCAGCGCAAACGATATAGCGGTCATTATCGATACCGCTATGAAAGACATAGAGGACGGCAACCCGACGCTCAAAGGAGCATTGCCGCAGAACCGATATACCACGCTGAGCGCAATTCGTCCGGAGCAGCTTAAATCGCTGATTGACGAGGTCAACAAGATTGACGAGAAACGGTTTCATGAGAAAGATCTTATCGGGCGTGTGTACGAATACTTCCTGCAAGTGTTCGCCATTGATTCCGGTACCGGCAATGAAAAGGGCGAATTCTACACGCCTGCGAGCATCGTTCAGCTTATCGCCGAAATCATAGAACCGTATTCAGGCGTTGTATATGACCCGTGCTGCGGTTCAGCCGGTATGTTTGTTTCCTCGATTAAGTTTGTGGAGCGGCACAACGGCGACCGCTTGAAAGTTTCGGTAGTCGGGCAGGAGCGCACACCCGAAACGTGGCGACTTGCAAAAATGAACCTCGCTATTCGCGGTATTTCGCATAACCTCGGAGACCGACCTGAATCAACATTCGCGGAAGATTTACATAGGGATAAAAAGGTTGACTTCATTATGGCTAATCCGCCATTCAATTTAAAGCTGAATGCGCAGGGTGTAACGCAGGACAAGTTAAACGGCGACCCGCGTTGGGATGGATATCCTGCCCCTCCAGTATCGAACGCCAATTATGCGTGGATTTTGCATATGCTCTCGAAACTGGATGTGACTAACGGCATTGCTGGTTTCCTGCTCGCTAACGGTGCATTGAATGCCGGAGGCGTAGAGGGCGATATCCGTAAGGAGCTTGTTGAAAATGATAAGGTGGAAGCGATTATCGTTCTGCCTCGCGAAATGTTTTATTCCACGGATATTTCCGTAACGCTCTGGATAATTAACAACAACAAGAAAGCCCGCAGCTTGAATGGGCGCCAGCTACGCGACCGACAGGGCGAAGTCCTCTTTATAGACCTGCGCCGTTGGAACGAGAATATCTATGAGAAAAAGTACGTCCAATTTTCAGACAAGCAGATAGCCGACGTTAAGAAGATCTATGCCGATTGGCAGACAGGCAAAGGCTATACCAATATACCGGAACTATGCAAGTCTGCAACGAAGGCCGAAATCACCGCACAGAAGTATTCGCTTGCGCCGAGCAAGTACATTGAGTTTATCGACCATGACTTAGAAATTGACTACGCATCAGAGATGAAGCGGATTCAAGGCGAGCTGCGCGAGGTGCTTAAAGCTGAGAAGCAGTCACAGGCCATGCTCGAAGAAGCGTTCAGGGGGATTGGGTATGGGATTGAATAAGCAAAAACTTGGCAAATATATCGAACGTGTTGAACGCCGCAATTTAGATTTACTGTTTGGAATAGACGACGTTCGAGGCATCTCCAACGCAAAAGAAATACAATCCACCAAAGCGGATATCACTGACCGCTCGTTTAGTCGTTTCCAAATCGTTGAACCGCATGAGTTTGTGTTTAATAGGCGCACAACACGCATGGGTGAGAAACTTGGTCTTGGGTATAACAATATCGGTGAAACATTTATTGTTACCGAAGATTACGTCGTCTTCCGAGTAATCGACGAATGTGTTTTACTGCCTGACTATCTGAATGTCTTTTTCCGTCGTCCGGAATTTGACCGCTATGCCCGATGGGATTCATGGGGTAGTGCTACTGAGTTCTTTAACTGGGAAGAGATGTGTGATGTGCCAATTACCCTCCCGCCGCTCCCCGTTCAGCAAAAGTATGTGAACGTATACAATGCCATGCTCTCCAATCAGCGAGCTTATGAGAGTGGGCTGGAGGATTTGAACACAGCGATTGCTGCAAGTATTGAGGAGTTTAAACATACAGCACCCCGCGTGGCAGTTGGTCGGCTTCTTGAGGAAACCGATACCCGCAACCGAAACGGTGCAATTACCAACGTGCAAGGCATCAACATCAATAAGGAGTTTATGCCGTCTGTGGCTAACCTCAGCACGACGGATTTAACGAAGTATAAGGTTATTTGTAAAGATCAGTTTGCAGCAAACTTTATGCACGTTATGCGTGATGAGAAGGTCCCATTGGGGCTTTATCATCACGATGAACCGTGTATTATATCCCCTGCATATCCTGTGTTTCGGATTATATCGGATGATGTCTTACCTGAATACCTTATGCTATGGCTTAATCGTGCAGAAAGTGACCGTTATGCTTGGTTCATCAGCGATAGTAGCGTTCGCGGTGGGTTAGAAATGAGTCGGTTCTATGAAATTTATGTTCCGTTGCCTTCCGTTGAGCAGCAACAAGCGGTTGTAAATTTTTACAACGCACGTCATTTGATCTTAAAAAACATAACAATGCTGGGCAATATGCTAAAAGACATCTGCCCGATATTGATAAAAGGTTCGCTTGAGGAAGCGAGCGCATAAAACTCGCAACACGTTGCGAGAAATTGAAAAATGCAGACTATGTCTGCACAATTTGAGGAGGTGCTGAGGATGGCACTTTTTACCGAAAGCCACGGGATGAGAACTCCGGTTGAACGCACTTCGACTATAACGGTCGAGATGTATTATTTACTTTTGGATTGTTGCAAAAAATATTATAAACACTTAACACATCTTTTTCCGCAACAATGTCATGATGATTTTACGGCAAAGGACTATTTGGCTTTTGGCGAAAAGCAGTTCCAAAATCGTCTTAAAGTGAAAATACCAACACTATTTCGTGATGAATATGGCAGAATCAGTTCACCAGCGGATGGCGATGAATACGACCAATATGCATTGTTGGATTTAATAGAGTTTATAGCTCAAAATATGAAAGATATTTCAGAAGGCTGGAATAATCAGCGTTATCAAAATTACTGGAATATTGAATGTTTGAATACAGCAAACGTGTTTGACGATTACCAGCACGAAATTAATGAAATTTTTGTGGAGTCCGGATTATTGTTTACGTTAACATCTGCAAAAGTAGTTGAGCGGGTTCTTGAACATAGCACCCTAACGCCCGGAGTGGAAACTGCCGTTCAGTCCGTTAAGGAAAAAGGGCTAAAAGACTTACTGGAAGAAGCGGTTGCTCTCTTTAAGCAGCCCGACCCAGCGTTTCGAAATGATGCAGTTGAAAAGCTTTGGGATGCATTCGAGCGTTTGAAGACCTACTATACCACACTGGATAAGAAAGGGTCGGCGGCGAAAATCGTTACAGATATGAGCGGCGGACAGACGGAGTTCTCCAAACTGTTTGACGATGAGTTCAAGGCGTTGACAACTATAGGCAATGGCTTCAGGATTCGCCATCATGAAACCGATAAAATCGATATAACAGACAGCAGACACTTCGACTATATATTCAACCGCTGTATGTCGTTGATTGCCTCTGCACTTCAATATCTTAACTGAGGGAGGAACACTTATGGGGGACAGCTTAATCCCGAACAACGCAAGTACTTTTGATGAGGTCATTGCCATCATTGACAATGCCCGCGAGAGTGCATTCCGTGCCGTTAATCGGGAACTTATCAATATGTACTGGGACATCGGTGAGTATGTGAGCCACCGTGTTACCAATGGCGGTTGGGGCAAGTCTGTTGTCAAGGAGTTTTCTGACTTTATACAGAGCCGCTATGTCGGTATAAAAGGCTTTTCCTCGTCAAACATTTGGCGAATGAAACAGTTTTATGAAACGTATCGCGGCAACGAAAAACTCGCAACACTGTTGCGAGAATTGACGTGGTCGCACAATCTTCAAATAATGTCGTGCAAAACGGATGAGGAGCGGGAGTTTTATCTCACCCTATCGGTCAGGAACCGCTACTCTTTCCGTGAGTTGAAGCGGCAGATGGATAGCGGGTTGTATGAGCGAACTATGATGTCGGAAATCACCAACAAGCTGATAACCGAACGCAGCGAGGGTCTGACCGCTTTGCGTGACAGCTATATCCTTGAATTTTTGGACTTACCCGAAAGCCATAAGGAAAAAGACCTACGGAAAGCCATCGTTTTTAATCTGAAGGACTTCATCCTGGAGTTCGGCAAGGACTTCACTTTTGTCGGCGAGGAATACCGTGTTCAGGTAGGTAACCGCGACTTTTTTATTGATCTTCTGTTCTATAATCGCGAGCTTCACTGCCTTGTGGCGATAGAACTGAAAATCGGAGAGTTCGAGCCAGAACACCTCGGCAAGATGGAGTTCTACCTCGAGGCTCTTGACCGCGACATCAAAAAATCCGATGAAAATCCTAGCGTAGGGCTTATCCTCTGTACCAAGAAGGATGCAACGGTGGTCGAGTATGCACTCAGCCGCAGTATGTCGCCCGCCATGATTGCGGATTATAAACTGCACTTGCCGGATAGGCACATTTTGGAAAATAAACTGCGTGAGTTGACGGAGCTTGCCGAAAGCACTGCTGATGAAGACGATGAATAAAGGGGGATCGCCGTGGAATTGAATTTTACAAGAGGAATGTTTACCGAAGCCGAACTTGAGGCGGCTATCATCGATTTATACCAAAAGCAGGACTACGATTATGTCCTCGGCGAGACAATTCATCGTGGGTTTGAGGAGATACTGCTTAAGGAAGACCTGCGTTCCTATCTCTATGCCCATTATCCCGATCTTACGGTGGCTGAAACAGAAAAGGTCATAAGCCGTATCGAGAATATTCCCTCTGCGCCGCTGTATCAAGGCAATCGCGAGACCTTCCTTCTGACAAACGAAGGCTTTGATTTACAGCGCGACGATACCGCAAAACTTGCCGTGCACATCAATTACATAGACTTTGACGAGCCTAAAAAGAACATTTTTAAGGTGGTCAACCAGTATTCGGTGCAGGGCGAGCGTCTGCGCAGACCGGACTTGATTCTGTTCATCAACGGCATTCCCGTAGCGATTTTCGAGTTTAAGTCCGCCGTCAAGGAGAACACAACTATTCACGACGCCTGGGAGCAGATAACCATCCGTTACTGTCGCGATATTCCCAAGCTGATGAAATATTGTTTTCTTTCTGTTATCAGCGATGGAGCCAACACCCGAATGGGCAGTATCTTTACGCCATATGAATATTACTACGCATGGAACAAGATTAATGACGAAAAAAAAGTCAGCAACGGCATCACCGCCCTTCTCACTTTGATTAAGGGCGCATTTGACAAAGACCGCGTTGTCGAAATCCTTCGTGACTTTGTCTACTACCCGGATGACAGCACTAAAGAAACGGCTATCGTCGCCCGCTATCCGCAGTTCTTTGCAGCACGGAAGATGTTTGAGAATATTAAAAAGCACATGAGACCCGAGGGTGACGGCAAGGGCGGTACATACTTCGGCGCAACCGGCTGTGGCAAAACCTATACGATGCTGTTTCTCTCTCGTTTGCTCGCCTTACGCGACAGGGACGCCTTTGAAAACCCGACGATGGTCATCATCACCGACCGCGAGGATTTAGACAGGCAGACCTCGGAACTGTTTGTATCTTCCAAACGCTATCTGCACGACAACAATGTGCGGAGCATTGAGAGTCGACACGACTTGCAGAAGGTATTAGGTGTCGAAACATCTGACCTCCCGAAAGTGGCCGAGGAGCCCACATATTACAGCGTGACCGGTGCAGAAAGCGGGGGCGTGTTCCTGACAACAATTCAGAAGTTCTGCGAATCGACGGGCTTGCTATCTAACCGCTCCAACATTATCTGTATTTCTGATGAAGCACATCGGACACAAACAGGCGTTGGCTCGAAGCTGAAAAAGACTGACAAGGGCGTGTTCACTACATACGGCTTTGCCAAGTATCTCCGTGACAGCTTCCCGCGAGCGATCTACTGCGGGTTCACCGGGACGCCAATTGACGAAACAATTGCCGTGTTCGGTGATATCGTGGACAGCTACACAATGATAGAATCAAGCGATGACGGCATCACCGTCCGCATAGCTTACGAGCCGCGCCTGGCGAGGGTTATCCTCTCAGATGAACAGGCACGGGAAATACAGAAATATTACGATAAATGCACCGAGGAAGGCTCCAATCCTGAACAGGTTGAGGAGAGCAAGCGCGCAATGAGTGAGATGAAGCGCGTTCTCGGTCATCCTGAGCGCATGAAGAAATTGGCTATGGACATTGTTACCCATTATGAGGCGTTGACCGCGCAGAAGCCTGAAATTGTACAGAAGGCGATGATTGTATGCGCCGACAGGACGCTTGCTTATCGTTTGCTGAAAGAAATAATAGCGCTACGCCCTGATTGGAACAAACCGCGCAGATCCGAAAACGATGCCGCTCTATCAAAGTCGCAGTTGGAGAAACTTATGCCGCTTGAGAAAATCAAGCTCGTGGCGACTCAAGGTGACAACGACGAAAAGGAGCTTTACGACCTCTGCGGCACAAAGGACTACCGGCAGATGCTCGACAGGCAGTTTAAGAATAACAACTCTAACTTCAAGATTGCCATCGTAGTCGATATGTGGATTACGGGTTTTGACGTACCGTCCCTGGCGGTTATGTACATAGACAAGCCATTGCAGAAACATACGTTGATTCAGACAATTTCCCGTGTTAACCGTGTTTTTGATGGCAAAGATATGGGCTTGGTGGTGGACTACATAGGCATCAAGCAGGATATGCTCGAAGCCCTAAAGAAATACAGCAGCCCGCAGGAAAGTCCTGTTGATGAAATTTCGGTTGCACTGGCAGTTTTCCGCAATCATCTGGCTCTGCTTGATGAACTGCTTCACGACTTCGACGCTACAAAATTCTACTCCGGTGAACCGTTGGAGCGTCTACTCTGCTTGGACGCCGCCGCAGAATATGTGCAGATTAGCAAAGAGATGGAAAGCCGCTTTATGAGCCTCTCCCGCAAAATGAAAGCGGCGTATGACATTTGCTTCCCGTCTGGAGAATTGACTGAAACGGAAACAGCAAAGGCTCAGTTCTACCTTGCCATCCGATCTATCATTTATAAGCAGACAAAAGGCGATGCACCCGACGCCGAAGTGATGAACCGCGTTGTCGAGAAGATGGTACAGGACGCTATCACTTGCACGGGCATTGAAAACATCGTCAACGCAGGCAAGCCGGAAGACCTGTTCAGTGAAGAGTTTATGAAACAGCTGGACGAAGTCAATCTGCCGATTTCTAAGTTTAACGCCCTCTTGAAGCTGCTCCGCAAAGCGGTATCCGGTTACGGCAATGTCAATAAGGTTAAAGCGATTGAGTTTGACAAGCGGCTGAAGGCCGTTGTTGACAACTATAACAACCGCGACAAGCTGGTATTCACGAGTGAAGTCGTTGCCGATTTTATCAACGGGCTATCGGAGGAGTTGATAAAAATTTTCTCCGACCTCCAGACTGACAGGACCTCTTTCGAAGCACTGGGCATTACCTATGAAGAAAAGGCGTTTTATGACATTCTCGTCAAAGTACGAGACGATCACGGTTTCCCATATGCCGATGAGAAGTGCCTTATGCTTGCGAAAGAAATAAAAATACTGGTGGACGACAAAGCGCAGTTCGCCGACTGGTCTACCCGCGCTGACATTAAAAACCAGTTAAATATGGATTTGACCGTGCTGCTCTATAAAAACGGTTACCCGCCCGAATGGGACGAGGAAGTGTTTGAGAAGGTTCTGGAACAGGCGGAGAATTTTAAGAAGTACGCTGATTAATTTTGAGATTGGTATACTTTTTAGGGGTGATGATGAGATATGAGTTGTAACAGGAACGATAGGGGGTGTGTGCATGGCGAAGTTTGATTTTGGCTCCGAGATTCTGTGTGTAGACTTTCATCTACATACACGGCGTGATAAGGAATTTGCGTACGCTGGTGAAGAAAACAGCTTCGTCGGAGACTTTGTCGATGCGTTAAAGCAAAAAGGAGTCAGCGTCGGCGTGATTACGAATCACAACAAGTTCGATTCCGGCGAATACAAAGCCCTTCGTAAAAAGGCAAAGCAGGGTGATATATTCCTCTTGCCCGGCGTGGAGCTTTCCATCAAGGAAGGAAGTAATGGGCTGCATACGCTCATCGTGTTCAATCCCGATGAATGGATCAACAACGGTGATGACTCTATCAACAGCTTTATCACTGCCGCCTTTCAAGGTATCCCGAATCATGAAAACGCCAACACCCGTTGCTTATACGACGTTCGCACAGCGCTTGAAACACTGGAGCGTTATGGCAAGGACTACTTCGTTGTATTCGCCCATGTAGAACAGGACAATGGGCTTATCAAAGAATGCGGCGGCGGCTTAATTCAATCACTCGCTCAAATTGAGTTATTCCAGGAGCGCGTGCTAGGCGTTCAAAAACTCCGCACACTCGACAATATCCCGAAGTTGCAACAGTGGCTTGGTTACGACATAGCTCGTGTCGAAGGATCTGACCCTAAGCGGATTGAGGATATCGGCAAGGACTGCTGCCAGACATACATAAAACTGGGCGAATATTCGTTTGATGCATTGAAGTACGCCCTTATCGACCATGAAAATAGGGTGTTTGACAACTGCGAGCACCTACGGCACAGCTACATAGAGTCCATCAGCTTCACGGGCGGCAAGCTCAATGACGTCGTGCTGAACTTGTCGCCCCAGCTTAATACTCTGATCGGGATTCGGGGAAGTGGAAAATCTTCAATTCTTGAAGTTTTGCGCTGGGTACTGGGTATAGACGCTTCGGCAGACAAACAGTACAAAAACAGACTTGTCGAATTTGTTTTGGGATCGGGCGGCAAAGCTGCTGTGCGCGCCGTTGACCAGCACGGTCGAAAATATGATATTTCAAAGATTAACGGTGACCGCGCATATATTACCGACGCGGCTGCTGGCGGCGATGTTACCGCTTCAGTTGGCTCACTGATCAAAAATCCCCTATATTTCGGCCAGAAAGATTTGGCGCGTTCAGACACGGAAGAAAACTACGAGAAGAAGTTGCTGGACAAGCTACTCGGCGGTAGAATCCCTGCCGCCGACTTGGGACAAGTGGAAACCCAGCTTACGGAAGCCATAAAGAACCTACTGGATGTCACGCAGATTCCTGAAAAAATCAAGGAGCTTGAGCTACAGAACGCTGACCTTGACCACAAGCTCAAAATTTTCGTGGATAAGGGCATCACTCAGAAGTTAGAGAAACAGACTGAATTCGGCGCAGATAAAGCCAAGCTCGAAGGCGCAATCGGAATTATCCAAGCTATCCATACAAGGTTGGTTGCATTTACACAATCAGCCGCACTCGAGGATGCCTTACTTGCCTCGTATACCTCGAAATATAACCCAGAATTGTTCACAAGGGCGCAAGCTGTCATCGAACGCATTGCCGAAATTCTCCAGAAGATTTCCGACCTCTCAACAGCGTTGAGTACTGAAAAAGACGCGCTCATTGGGATACAAACAGAGCTGACACAGCTTATCGAAGGGCTAAAAGACGAGTTTTCCCAAATCCAGCGTGAAATCAATGACGACACCCTTGACCTCAAGGGTTATCTGAAATACACGCAAGATAGAGCAAAAAATGTTGTGGAAATCGAACGGTTCAAACGCGAAGCGACGTCGACAGATGCAATCAAAACACGAATCCTCGGTCTCGCCCGCCAGCGCAACGAAGCTCTGATGGCAGTTTTCCGCGCATACGAAGCGGAAATCAACAGGTTGAACGAAAGGCAAGATGCCTTGGCAATAAGTATCACTTTCAAAGGCAATACCGAAGCCCTATTACAGTTGGTTAGGAGAACATTCCAAGGGACAGCTATCCGTAGCGCAGAAACCAAGTCTGAGCAGATATGTGCTGCGCTGCCAGATGGCGTTGCCGTCCTGATGGATATTCTCCTTGATAACGGTAATAAGTTAACAAAAATCCTTGTGGATGCAGAGTACACGAAGTTCATAGAAAAAGTGCTGAGTGACTACGCATCATTCATCAGATGTTGGAGTGGAGACCGTATCGATATTCTTTACCATAGCAAGCCTCTGCGCGAGCATTCTCTTGGACAGCGAGCGTCCGCTTTGGCACTGACCATCCTCACTCAAGACGACAGTGACATCATTATCATAGATCAGCCGGAAGACGATCTGGACAATCAGGTGGTTTACCGAGAATTCATCAAGACAGTGAAAGCCAAGAAGCCGAGCGTCCAGTTTATCTTTGCCACGCACAACCCTAACATTCCTGTTCTCGGTGATGCGGAGCGAGTAATTGCGACGTTATATACCGAACAATCAATTACGCCAACCGTGGGCAACATCGACAATGCCGAATCTCACAAACTCATTGTTGACATTATGGAGGGCGGACAGGAAGCATTCAAACGTAGGAATGATATCTATAAAGCTTGGCACAAACAGTAGAAAATGACATAACTTTTAGGGGTGATGATGAGATATGTGGAACGACGTAGAAACAACGCAAGATTTTCTTAACTTTTCCGTAATTGCAAAAACAGTTGCTGAGTTGATTTCTGAATCAGGTGGACAACCTATCTCCATAGGCGTTTCAGGCAGTTGGGGAGCAGGAAAATCGTCTATGGTAAAAATGATTGGTGAAGCGCTTAAGCTCAAAGACGATGGTAAGGAAGACAAAGAAAAAAACTATGTTTTCTTAGAGTTTAATGCTTGGCTTTATCAAGGCTATGATGATGCTAGAGCAGCCTTATTACAGGCTGTTTCAGATAAGCTCCTTGAAGAAAGTAAAAAGCGTTGTAATCCAGCAAATGATCTCACCAATAAGGTGAAGGGCTTTATTAAGCGGATCAACTGGCTTCAAGTGGCAAAGCTTGTTGTTCCATTATCGTTGGGACTGATTCCGGGTGGTGTTGCCGTCGGAGGACTAGCTTCCCTGATAGGTGCTGTTTCCAACCTTGCTCAAAATAAAGACACAGAAGCGCAGACCGAAAAAAGCGAAGCGGTTAGTGAGGCATTTGATGCCCTCGGACCTGAAATGAAGGAACTGCTGAAAGATAATGCGTCAAAATCTACCCCTCAGCAGATAGAGAAACTCAGAGCCGATTTTGCTGATCTTCTTAAAGAATTGAACATCACATTGGTCATCTTGGTGGATGATTTAGACCGTTGTTTACCTTCAACGGCCATCTCCACCCTTGAAGCAATGCGACTTCTCCTTTTTGTTGAGAGGACAGCGTTCATTATCGCCGCAGATGAGCAAATGATTCGCAACAGTGTAAGAGCGCATTTTGCAAATGTTGAGTTGTCAGAAGGACTTGTGACAAGCTATTTTGACAAGTTAATTCAAATTCCCCTGTCTGTTCCACATTTAGGCGTTGCAGAAGTCAAGATATACTTGGTGATGTTGTTTGCAGAACTATCACAAAGAAAAGGTGAGATAAATAAAGATATTTGGGAGAAGGCCAAGGCGGATTTATTATCCCTGTTATCCAGTGCTTGGCAGGGCGGCATACCCAAAGCGAAGATTGAAAAGGTTTTCGATGATTCTTCCGCGGAAAAGGTACGGAAATACATAGATTTAGCAGAGCAGCTTGCCGGGATTATGGTTACCGCAGACCATATAAATGGGAATCCTCGCCTCATCAAGCGGTTCTTGAATAATTTGATAATAAGAGAAAAAGTAGCTCGCCTAAATGGTATGACAATTGACTTCGGAGGACTTGTCAAGATGCAACTGTTTGAGCGCTGTGCTTCTCCTGCGGCGTTTGAAGACCTCGTGAAAAAATCGGTCGAATCACAAGACGGAAAATTAATTTTTCTTCAGGAAATAGAAGCGAAAGTAGCCAGCGGAGAGGATTATGACACGGAAGATTCAAACTGGAAGTCACCATTTATTAAAGAATGGCTAAAACTTGAACCGAAGCTTGGCGATGCTGATATCAGACCTTTGCTGTATTTGAGTCGAGACAGGTCTTTATCACTGGCTGCATATGATGAGCTCTCAAAAGAAGCGATTGAAATTTTATCTGCCTTGGCTGCTGTAGATAAAGACATAATCAAAGCTCTTGTGGATAAAATCAAAGAAATTGGTGAAATGGAAGCCGAAAGGTTGTTAGTCAGACTCGGGCGAATAGGTAGCGGCAGTCAATGGGAAAAGAAAACTCTTATTGCTACATTGCATATCACCGAAGCTTATCCCAACTTAGGTAGTAGGCTTGTTAATTTACTAGATACTATCCCGGCGAAGACACGGAAAGTAGCTTTTATTCCGCTACTGCTTGATAAACCGTGGGCATCGGAAATGTTGACCAGATGGAACAACGATATTAATACACCTCAGGTAGTAAAAAACGCCATAAATGCGAAAGGAGGAAAATAAATCTATGGGAACATCTGCATCACATAACGGGCCAAAGTCTGGCGTTTCATTTGACCCCCCGTGGTTAGATGATATTGATAATCCAGATGTACCTGCAGACCCTACGCAAAATCCTCAGCCAGCACCTGTATTGCCGCCACTTGCACCCCCTGCACGATTTAAGAGTGCACGCCGCAGCATGGGCGATTACATAAGGAGCGGTAGCCGAGAGTCTTTGGCAAAATCCCTTGGACATTATTCGCGTACTGGTATGGGAGGCGCACGAAATGTAGCGAACCATATGCGCCATTCCGCGAGTATTGCATCAAAACTGTATTCCTCATTTAGCTCACTTCGAGAGGGTAATGAACCTACAATAAGCAGTATTATCAGTAATTACAGGGCAGCAAATGCTGATATATATGGGCTGATTGACGCAATTGCAGAGTATATTTGCGCAGACGGAGGAAGTTTAGATGAAACATCTCCAAAAGATTCTGTTTCTTCGGCATTAAGCGACCTGTTTGACAAAAGTCCTGATGTTGATATTACTAATCTTTCAGATGATAGTGTCTGGTCATTAGTTTCATCGTTCCTCGGTTACGAAGCTTTCAGCAGAGTTCAACTTTACATCGGTCAAGGGTTTGAAACAAATGATGTTTCTCTTACCGACCGCATAACGAGACTTAACGATATGCGCGAGTATTTGGAGTCTGAGATTAGTTCTCAGATAGGAGTTATCCGTAATGAAATAGGAGACAAGCCGCCGTCAGACCTGCAAAAAGTTATGATGACTGCAATAGAAAGGACTTTCAAAGTATTCGAGGTGACAGTATGAAAAAAATAATATGTTATCCGCACTCCTCGGTTCCAACTCATTTTGACGATGATATTGACTACTTTGAACTATTTTCGCACTCAAATGTCTCTCGTTCGAATATCAGCTCATTAGGGCTTTCACTACCTCGCGAGCTAAGAAGGTATCGTATTGTACCTCCCATTTCGGCGATTGATTTTGCTGCATTTGCAATTTCCATCGTCGCTGCTGACAAGTTAGTTTCGAGATCTGACAGCCCAGATGGATGGACAAGAATGATAGACTTAACTATATTTCTGTCCGAACCAGAAAAATGGAAGCCAATAAAAATAACAATTGAGAAAATGCTTAAATTTCTCACAGGGGATTTTTGGACGCTGTCTTTCCAATTAGCAGAAGCACCAGCGATTCAGCCCAGATATGAACCGCTTAAACGCGAGAATGATTGTGTTTGCCTTCTTTCAGGGGGCGTGGACAGCTTGGCTGGCGCAATAGACTTGTTATCTGAAAAGCGAAGTCCTTTGTTTGTGTCACAGATTATCACAGGGGATGGAGAACGACAGCGTAATTTTGCTAACCGTTTTGGTGAGCATAACCACTGCCAATGGAGTATTGGAAAACTCAGAGGAACAGAGGGATCAACTCGTGCTCGTTCCATTGCATTTTTCGCTTTTGCTCTCTTGGCGTCTTCCGCAATTTCGACATCAGGCAATATTGCAGAAATTGTTGTGCCAGAAAACGGGTTTATCAGCTTGAATGTGCCATTAGATTCTAATCGAATTGGGAGCTTAAGCACAAAGACTACACATCCTGTTTATATGACATTGCTTCAAGAAATTTGGGATGCACTTGGGATAAATGCAAAACTTATTTTGCCTTATAAATTTAAGACTAAGGGTGAGGTTCTTAAGGAATGTAAAGATAGGCAACTGTTAGAAGAATTGGTTTTTGCATCGAATAGTTGTGGTAAATTTAGGCGTCATGGACTGAGGCATTGCGGAGTATGCGTGCCTTGTCTTGTGAGAAGAGCGGCCTTTTTAGAAGCAGGACTTCAAGACACCACGGAAAAGGGCTATCGATATGAGGACATCAGTAAGTCCAACTCAAAGGATTTGGCTGCCGTTGCATTAGCCGCTAAACAGGTTGAGCTTTCAGGTATAAATAGATTTATTAAGGGGAACTTGTCTTTTGCCAATCCTGATGACAGAAATTCTTATTTAGAAGTGGTTTTGCGCGGTATCAATGAACTTGAAAATCTAATGAGAGGCTATAAAATATTATGATAGACCTGCACTGCCACCTTGATTTATATAAAGACCCGCTTTCATTACTCCCCGAAGTCAAAAGACGTTGTAAATATGTGCTTGCAGTTACCACCAGTCCACGCGCTTGGCAAAAGACAAAGCAAGTATTTGCAGGAATTGACTGCGTTCAGGTAGCACTTGGTCTGCACCCAGAAGTCCTTTTATCAAAAATGAATGAAATTGATATGTTGTTGTCAAACATCAGCCACTGCAAATATATTGGCGAGGTTGGAATAGATGGGTCGGATCAATACAAGTCGTCTTATCATGCACAAAAGGATTTTTTCAGGGAAGTTGCTCGAGCTACTGAAAATAACGGTGGTAAAATAATAAGCATACATTCAAGAAATGCAGTGAAAGATGTTCTGGATATTATCGAAAGTGATATCGTGACCAGCAAACCAGTTTTGCACTGGTTCTCCGGAACTATCGAAGAACTTGAACGAGCAGTTTCTTTGGGTTGCTGGTTTAGCGTTAATCCTGCAATGCTCACTGGGAAAAAGGGTAGAAGTCTCGTTTCAAAAATGCCGCTTTCAAAAATACTGCCCGAGACTGATGCTCCATTTACAGAAAAACGGGGAATTCCTTATAAGCCTTGGGAAGCCATTGAAATAGTCGATACACTTAAAGTTATTTTCGGTGTCGAAACTGAGACATTAAGGAATAAAATGTTTTCAAACCTTGAAGCGCTAATAGGTCAAAGTTAACTTTAGACAATTACAAAAGCGGCAACTATCGAATGATAGTGCCGCTCTTGCATTTCCGTATCGGTTTGGGGTATGGTTCAATAAGTTTCCCTATTAAACCGCGCCTTTTGGCTTCCCTTTTTGATTAATGGGCGTTCCATTTATTTCTATAACCGCTCTGCCAGTATACAGTAAGTTCGCTGACTTACAATGGCACATCCTGCCATATATTGTCTAAGAGAATTCTTTGATGGGTGTAGCCAAGGGATTTCAACTTTTCGACAGCCTGGAGATAATATGCGTCGATCTTATCGGGGTGGTGCGCATCAGAATTTAGTACCAGGGGAATGTTTCGTTCCCGCATACAGGCTAAAATCCAATCAGACGGGTACATTTCAGAGGTATACCCCCGGGCAATCCCTCCGGTGTTTACCTCGACAATAACTTGTTGCTCCGTAATCGCGTCCAGGACTCCTTCAACAGCCTTTCGGTACCAGCTTTCGCTTTCGTTAAAGAAACGATTGCCACTATTGTTTTTTTTCAGAATGTCCAGGTGTCCCAGAATAGAGGGGGCCTGCTGATAGAGCATATCAGTCAGAAGCTGATAATACTTCTCAACCAGTTCCCGTGCCTCACCGTGAAAAACTACATCTCTGGTTTCCTGGAACTCCTCCGGGGTGCCATCCAAAGCCATATACCTTTGCCCTGCGGCGTGATAAATGAAATGCACAGAACCTATGGTGTAATCAAGGCCTGGATAACCGCGGTAATCCACTACGCCGGGGTAAAAGTCGGTTTCAAGGCCAACATAGACCTGTATCTGACCACGGTACTTTTCTTTCAGACCAAGAACCGTCTGCATGTATTGCTTAAGTTTGCCAGGTTTCATTGTCCAGCAGGTTTCAAAATGAACAGGCGCATGGCTTGAAATCCCGATAGCGGGAAATTTTTTGCGGATGGCGGAAAGAATATAGTCCTCCGGTGCCATACTCCCATCACAAAAATGGCTGTGGGTATGATATGTTGTAAACATGATTTCTCCTGATAAAGTTATTTTTGGGTGATGTTTGTTTCTGCGTGTTTGTTAGATGTTGGGTTCTTTCACGGGGCTCACCAGAGAACCTGTCTGTGGCGGTTATGAAAGTAGGATCCTTATGGTCAATTCTATACCAGTGAACCCAGAGCCGTCTGTTGACTACCGGTCGTCGGATGAACTTACCGAGGAATCTGTCCCTAGTGACTAATTACACCAGGGGACTCGTCCACAGTGGTTAGGTCGTTTGGATGAACTTACCGAGGAACCTGTCCCTGCTGCTCATGTCCCTGCTGCTCAAAGAAATCTGTCCATACTATCTCATGACCAAGGGACCTGGGCCCCGCCCCCTGGCTCATAATTTACACAGGAACCTGGGCCCCGCCCGGTGTAAATTACTTGATTTTCAGCTTGCTGGCAAGGTTTGAGATATTCAGCGACAGCAGCTCCACATACCGTTTAATTTTTTTCGTGGTTGTTTTTTCAAACTCTTCCTCGCGGATATCAAAATGTTTGATTTTTTTATAGCCGGAAAGCTTCTTATTGGCTTTCTTTACTTCGGCAGAGATAATCTTCTCAAGCTCATCCTTTAATGGGAACTTGCCAAGCTCTTCAACAATCACTTCCATGTTCGGAACGATCTGCGCGCAGACCTTGGTTTCCTCGTCTTCTTCGCTGTCCACGCCATAAACCAGCGATTCCTTGATATACTCGCTGCGGTTCAGGTACAGCTCGATATCCTCGGGGTAAATATTTTTTCCGTTTTTCGTGACGATAACATTCTTTTTCCTGCCGGTGATATAAAGGAAGCCATGCTTGTCAATACGGCCATAATCGCCGGTATACAGCCAACCGTCCTTCAGGATTTCTGCGGTTGCTTCCGGATTGTTGTAATATCCAAGCATCACATTGTCTCCCTGGACGAGCACTTCCCCAATGCCATCATTCCCCGGTTTTTCAATTTTCACTGAAACCCCCGCCAGAGGCAGCCCTACAGCGGCATCATTGTATATCTCCATTCGGTTTACGGTTACAATAGGAGCGCATTCGGTAAGGCCATAACCCTGAAGCAGGTTAAAGCCCATGGCACGCAATGCTTTTGAGATCTTCGGATTTAATGCCGCGGCTCCGGAAATAATAAACCGTATATTGCCACCAAGATTTTCATGGACGTCCCTGAATAATTTCCTGCGAATATCAATACCAAGCTTCGCCAGGACGGGGGCAATAAACAGACCGAAACGCAGTTTCATGTATTTATGATCCTTCCTGGCCTTTTTAACAACCTTGGAATAAACCGATTCCAAAATTAACGGAACGGACATCATGATGCTGGGCTTGTATTCCTGCAGGTTTTTGGTGATATAGCGAAGCCCTTCGCAAAAGCCAATGGAGATCCCCAAATACATCATGGTTAAAAAGCCGGCGGTACACTCATAGGTATGATGCAGGGGCAGAATGGACAGAATGCTGTCGTGGGGATCGGCATAGATCAGCTGCGAAACAGCCATGATATCATGGCACAGGTTTTTGTGGGAAAGCATAACCCCTTTGGATTTATCGGTGGTTCCCGAGGTAAAGATCAGCATGTTCATGGTGTCCGGATCAATTTCCGCATCGATATATCCGTGGTTTCCGTTGTCAATAAGAGCTTGTCCCTTCTTGATCAATGTCTGCAACGACACAACGGCAGTTTCATCTTTGGCATGATCCATGCAAATGATAAATTTTAGCTCGGGAAGATTTTTTTGAACCTTTGAGACGGACTCCAGATGGTTTGCCGAGGTGATAATCGCCTGGGCATGGGAGCGGGATAACAACGACTGAATTTCGTTTCCCGGAAGCTCTTTATCCAATGGAACAATGACACCAACACCATTGGCAACAGCCAGGTAGCTTAAGCACCACTCATAACGGTTTTCAGACAGAACTGCGATCATGGCGTTTTTCAGGCCCAGATCCGTAAGGGCGGTTCCCAGAGCATTCATCTGTTCCTGAAACTGCCTGAAGGTGATTCCATATAAGCTGCCCTGATTGTTTTTCAGCGTAAAAGCGTCATAGTTTGAGAACTTATCGGCGCTTTGCTTTACCATATCCTTCAAGCTTGTGATTTTTCGTACATCATAATACCCGATTGTTTTTCGACCCATCTCATTCACCTCATTTTCCATTTCAAGCTTTCACCAGATGTAGTCCTCGAAGGAATTCATGTTGTTCACGATACCCATAATATCAAGAAATCAGTTTCTCACGGTACACTTATTTCATTATAGCAACAGAAATCATTCCACGCAATTCTAAATCCGAATGTGATCACTGGGTGTAACAGGCACACGGAACATGGAAAAATGGTTATCATTGAACCTTTCAACTCTACTATTTATTTCAGGAAAAAATTCCGTTAAGTACTATCACGCGTGTTTCTAAAGCCCGTGAACCCATAAATGATTTCATCTGTTTTTGTAATGAACCTGTAACGCAAACCTGTGCTGAAACAGGTTGATTTGTGTTGAAACCGCAAAATTCATATGATATGATGATAAAAAAGGAATATCCAATACTTGTCGAAAGAAGGAGAATTCCAAATGAGCGATATCATTAAGGTAAATGCGTGCGTTTATTCACGCAAAGGAAACGAAAGAGAAA
>JAAYJG010000169.1 GCA_012523055.1 Ruminiclostridium sp.
CGGTTTCTGACTTTGAATATGAGTTTCAGATGGCTCTGTTAAATAAAAACCTGAACCCGGAAATTGAAACACTTTTTATGATGACCAACATCCGTTATTCTTATCTCAGTTCCAGCGCGGTCAGAGAACTTGCAAGCTACGGCGGCAACATTCGCGATCTGGTACCGGAGGTGATAGTGGATAAAATTTACAATAAATATAGATCAAAGTAAGCATTCATACGAAAAAACGTATACGTTTTGTCCCGGAGAATAAATCCGTGTTTTTCACACGAAAAACAAGACCATGAATTTTACCAGGGGGAAAAGGAATGGAAATATTAGCTGTTTTAGAAACACTGGAAGATGCCATCGAAAAAGCGATATCCTTGCCGTTCACCGGGAAATGCCTGGTGAACCGGGAAGAGGTTCTGGAAATCATTCAGGATATCCGCCTGAAGCTTCCTGATGATTTGAAGCAGGCAAAGTGGGTCAGCGAGGAACGCTCCCGCATCCTTGCCGAAGCCCAGCAGGAAGCAGATAATATTTTAAACGGAGCAGATGGTAAAATCGCGTCCATGGTCGATGAGCATGAAATCTGCCGAAAAGCGTATGAGCAGGCAGAGGTCATCATCACAAACGCCAAGAAAAATGCGCGTGAAATCCGCTTGGGTACCAGAGAGTATGCCGATAACATCCTGAACAAGGTGGAAGAAATTCTGGAGGATACGCTGGATGTCATCAAGGTGAACCGCAACGAGTTGAAATGATGATTCACTCCCTGCTTTTTCGGACCGGCTGTTTGCAAATCAGGATGATCATACAGGCAATCAGCGCAAGGATATATACCATTGTCAGAATTTTAACGGGCGCCTCTCCAAAATGAACTGAAGCATTTGCCATGACGGGAATGGCTCCGTTTGCAAGGAAAAGGCCCGTATAAACCAGAGCCAGCACTCCGTGGGCCAGTTTTCCCAAAAAGTATTCTTTCAGCTTTAAATCTGACGGGCAAAGGCCTGTTACCTGTGTATGCACCGAAAAGCCCCCAAACCCGCAAAGAAATGACGTTAACAAAGCTTTCAGATAATGCGGTATTCCGGCGGATGTGCTTAATAAGTACAATCCATAAGTGACTTCAAGGCTTCCCGCCACAAACACCTTCACACCTTCCGCCAGTACATTGGTCTGACGGGGTGCGGGCAAATTGCCGAAAACCAGGAAAAGTCCTGCTGTTTCAAGGGTTTGAACCAATACTGCAAAAAATATGATGGTTCCACAAATCTGCAGCAACACCTTTATTGCGTCAAGTATTGCATCGGTGAGCATATGGCCGTTTATGGCCACCCTCGTTTCAACACTGATGTTCTTTATTGCTTCCTTACCATACCCTTGCAGCCTGGAAATCAATCCATAAACGATTCCAACGCTGATACTGGCCAAAAGGTGGCAAACCAGAAGCACAATGCCCAGCCTGGGGCTGTTAAAAAAGCCTGTTCCCACTGCCCCCACAATAAACAAAGGCCCGGAATTGTTACAAAAAGCGAGAAGTCGCTGAGCTTCATTTTTTGTCAGCAGTCCGTTTTCATACAGATCCGCCGTATATTTCGCACCAGCCGGATAACCGCTGAACCATCCGGTTATCAGCGGAAAGGCAGCCTGTCCCGGAAGATTGAAAAGGGGCTTGATGAGGGGCTTGAAAAGTCGGCTTATGGCATGGATGGCACCTGTTTTCAGTATCAGCCTTGATACCACGAAGAACGGAAGCAATGAAGGAATGATGATATTCAGGCATAGATCCACTGCTTTTTTACCGGAGATCAGCACATTTTCGGGATCAATCAACAATAACGCAAAGAAACCCAGCAAAAGTGCAGCCATCAAGTATGTACGTGCGCTCTTCATTCTTACCATAACATTTCTCCCGAATGAATTTGTTTTCCGCCAAACAAAGCAACAGCTTGTTCCCGATATATTACTATATGGCACAGAATAGAATATAATAACCACAGCGGTTGCGGCCACCCCGGTGTTTTTTCACACGCCGCAGTATGCATCATAACTGCGATATGATATAATAAAGGACATATTGGCAGTATTTGCTGCCTGATAAATGCTGCCCGGTAATAACCGCATACTCTTGAAATTCATAAGGCCGTTTACGGTTACGGTAGAATGGAGGTTGTCATGTCTGAACCAAAGAACGCAAATAAGGCGCCTAATCAGCCTGAACAGGTGAAAGAGCAATTTATTACCGAACGGGAAGAAATGGGTGAAATCCGTATTTCCAGCGAGGTTGTATCGGTAATTGCCAGTAATGCGGCGATGGAGGTTGAAGGCATTGCAAGCCTTGGCGGGGGAATTGCCGGGAACATTTCCCAGGTTCTCGGAAGGAAAAACCCATTTCGAGGAATTAAAGTAGAGGTCACTGAAAACCGCGAGGTAAATCTTGATCTGCACATTGTTGTGGAATATGGGGCACGCATTCCGGATGTCGCCTGGAAGATCCAGGAGCGCATCAAGCATAATGTAGAACTGATGACCGGGCTTCATGTGCTGGAAATCAATATTCATGTGCAGGGGGTCAGCTTCGAAAAGGAATCAAAAAAATCTGAGCCTGCGGGGCCTGCCGGGGAGATGAATCAGGAATAAAGCGGGGGAGATATGTTCGGGTACATCACGCCGGATAAGCCGGAACTAAAAATGTGGGAGTATGAAGTGTTCCAGGCCTATTATTGCGGTGTTTGCAAAGCCATTGCAAAACAGGCCGGACATCTCGGCCGGGTCATTCTAAGTTATGATACGGCTTTTTTGGCATTGCTTCTGGATTCTCTGCAGCCGGAGCCCATTCAGGGCGCCCGGAAAAGGTGCTTTGTCCACCCTGTGAAAAAGAGGTTGATGATAACCGGTAATGCGGCTGTAGAGTATGCATCAGACATAAATATTCTGCTTGCGTATTATAACCTGAGGGATAAATGGCAGGACGAGAAAAATCTGGTCGGGCCTGCCGGAATGCTGGTATTGCGCAAAGGCTTCAACCGCGTGAAAAAGAAATACCCCCAGCTTGCTCAGGATATTCACAATGAATTGGTAAGCCTTCAAAAGCTTGAGCAACAGAAATGTGAACAGATTGATGAAGCAAGCGAGCCCTTTGCCGGGATCATGAAAAGTGTTTTTGGCTTTTATGCCAAAGACACAGCTGCGAAGGAAGCGTTGGAATGGATAGGCTTTAATCTTGGCAAATGGGTTTATTTGTTGGATGCATATGACGATATTGAGGATAATATAAAAAGCGGATCCTACAATCCGTTACTAACGCAATTCCAATATGAAAAAAAGGAAGATATTCAATCCTTCAAAAACAGGATCAGGGAGAAAACAGAATTTATTCTGGTCTATTCGCTCAGCGAAATGGAAAAAGCTTTCTCCTTGCTGGAGCTTCAAAAGAATCAGGGAATATTGGAGAATATTGTTTATCAGGGGCTTCTGGTGAGGACCAGGAGTGTGTTGAAGATAGGAGCAGGTTGTCATGAGAAATCCATATGAAGTACTGGGATTGAAAGATGGTGCAAGTTTAGAGGAAATTAAAAAGGCCTACCGGGATCTCGTCAAGAAATATCATCCCGACAGGTACATGGATAATCCTCTTTCAGATTTGGCTGAAGAAAAGCTTCGCGAAGTGAATGAGGCTTATGATACGTTGATCAAAAACGCCGGGAACGCATATTCCCAACAGCAAAGCTCCTACCAACAGCAGTGCCAGCAGCAACAGCGTCAGCAGCAACAACGCCAGCAGCAACAGCAACAGCGTCAACAGCAATATCAACAACAGCAACAACAGCAGCAACAACAGCAACAACAACAATATCAGTACCAGCAGCAGCAAAGGCAAAACACCGGTTCGCAAACGAATTATGGCTATGTCGATGAAAACGAAAAGTATTATCAAATAAAAATGATGATCCAGAATGGGAATTTTTATCAAGCCCAGCAAATGCTCGATTCAATCCAAAACAAGGGCGCTCAGTGGAATTATCTGCAGGGGTTGCTGTTTTTAAGACGCGGCTGGTATGACA
>JAAYJG010000170.1 GCA_012523055.1 Ruminiclostridium sp.
CAAACCTGTCTGCCAGGCTTCGTTTTGCATTTGCCCAGGTATCGTCATCGATAGTATAAACCCCTTCTTCTAAATGAAGCTGATGCAGGAAAAAACGTATTTCCAGAAGATTATACAGGCTAAACTCTTCAATAGACTGAATCAGCCTTGCCCGCATACCATTTTTCACAAGCATTCCGGTTATCTGCAAAGCTTCATCATTGCTCCTGGTCAGGATACCGGTTGTTCCTGAAAGGTCCTGCCCAATAACATCCTCCACCAAAGGCGGAATCAGGTTCATGCTTCGGTACCGTATCAGCCGAATCTTCCCGGTATCACTCTGAACGGCACATATCGGAGTATCCTTCAGGCGCTCTGTTAATCTTTCTGCCACCCGATTTGTGAACGCCACCAGGTTGCTTTTACTCCTGTAATTGTTCACAAGCTCATACCTGACCGCATCATTTTTTTCAATCAGCCGGAACAAATACTGCGAACTGGAACCACGGAATTCATAAATATTCTGGTCGTCATCCCCTACCGCGATAATACGCATTTCATCATTGCGATGCATTAAGGCCTGGATCAGGGCGAATTCACTGGCATCCATGTCCTGGGCTTCATCAATCACCAAAACACTTTTTGTTATCCTGCCGGGTTCCACTTCTCCGTTTGTTATCTTTTCCACGGCTTCACTGATGACTGCAACTGAGTCCTCAAGGGTGCCTACCCGTCCCAGCAAATCAAAGCAATAGGAATGGAAGGTTTTGATTTCAATAAAATTTGCCGCGTTCCCGATTAGTCGTAAAAGGCGTTTTTTGAACTCTGTAACCGCTGACCTTGAAAATGTGAGCATTAGCAACTGCTCATGCTTCACATCTTCCATGAGCATCAGTGATGCCAGCTTGTGCACCAAAATTCGGGTTTTTCCGCTTCCAGGTCCGGCTGCAACCACAATATATTTTGATTTTCTGTCATGAATAATTTGTAGTTGTGCTGGTGAAAGCTCACCAAAAAGCTGTCGAAATTTCATCGGGGTAATATTTTTCTTTA
The DNA here is from genome assembly GCA_012523055.1 of Ruminiclostridium sp. Lineage (GTDB taxonomy): Bacteria > Bacillota > Clostridia > DSM-8532 > DSM-8532 > JAAYJG01. The sequence goes on from JAAYJG010000170.1 coordinate 1,033, forward strand.
TCTCGCTTTGACGGCTTCCTCTAAAATATTTATTTAAGAAGGAAGCATAATTCAATTGAAAATAATCGTCCACAAATTGCAGTGCATCCCTGTAATTATCGAGCATCTTCTTCGCGTATTCTCCGACAATGTGAATCTGCTGAGTTTTATTTTCATAATATTCCCTTAACGTCTTATAATCCTCTTCCTTATACTGTTTCCTGGTATCTTGCTCCAGGCGTTCGATGGACATGCCGCTATAAAGAACCATGAACCCGCCTTCAATTTTAATGGATTCTATTCTTGACAGATAGAAAAGGGCGTCTTCAACATCATCGGCGCTAATTTGCGTGTTGATAAACGCACCTCTGTTTTCAAAGGCATCCTTCAGTTCAAGTACCGAGAACTCTGCCATAACCTCTTCCTGGTCGGTTCCCCGCGAAGGGCTGTCTTTTCGGAGATGATCAAATAAATACTCCACTATGAATTTAGCCAGTTCATTGCGTTTTATCAGTTTCTCCTCAAGGCTCTCCCTCGAAAACACGGGCATGATAACGATATGATCCTTCCCGTCGTTGTGTTTCTTGATCCAGTTTTTAACCGCCCATAAATTCAAGATGGTTTTTATCTTAAGGGGGCTTGTATCGGTGCATCCCGCTTCACTGGCGTTTTCATTCAGTTCCTTGATGTGATAAGTTCTTTCCTCCCATGCAAGATGCTCCAGCAGAAACCTCTCAAGTCTCGTGAAGGAAAAATAGATTCCCAGTGAGCGGTTTGTATTTTCCTTCTTTCTGACATAAGCCGACAGATCCTTCATGTCGGCCAGGATTTTCTCCTCGCGAAGCAGATTGATGATCTGTATCACTTCCTCTTTGACAATACCCAGGTGGTCGGAGATATAATCCACTCTGGATTCGGCTTCTTCATCTGATGAGTAGGCTCTGCTTTTGCTGGAGAACAGCTTTTTCATAATCCGCACAGCTTTTTGCTTTTGCTTTTCATCAAAACGGCCTGAAGCGTTTATTCTTGCAACAGCCTCTGCGGCATTTTTAGCCAGGATGCTGTTGGCAAAGATTCTGGGCATGTTTTGCCCCCGTTTGATATATCCGGACTGCTCCAACGCTAAAATCGCGGTTTTCACTCTTGTTTCAATTTCATTGATGCTTTCATCCCATCCGGCTTTTCGTGCTATTTCCAAGGCAGACTGAGATACCTTCATGCGAAATCGGGTGATCTCCTTGATAGCTTTCCAGATCTGCCTGATTTCACGGATACTGAGCTTGGTCTGGTTCAGCATGATGAAGTGCTTGCCCAGATCTTCATCATTATACAGCACAAAACAATCGGCACTGATGGATTCATCCCGTCCAGCCCTTCCCGCTTCCTGTACATAGTTCTCAAGGGAATCGGAGATCTCATAATGGATAACCATGCCCACATCTTTCTTGTCCACTCCCATTCCAAACGCCGATGTGGCCACCATAATTTGAACCTCTCCACGGATAAAAGCATCCTGGTTCTCAGTTTTCTCCTGTTTATCCATCTGTCCGTGGTAGGGCTTTGCCGGGAAACCATCCTCGGTAAGCCTTTTGGCCAGAGAATATGCTCTGTACGTTCTGGACACATAAACGATGGTTGGGCATCTTTTTTCCTCTAATAAATCTCTTAATGTATTGTACTTTTCTTCATCGCTGTCACTGCCGATTACCTGATAACGCAGATTACTCCTAGAAGCCCCTGATCGGAAAATGTCAAGTTCAATAGAAAGCCTGTCCCTGAAATAACGCCGTATGTCTTCCACAACCATTTGCTTCGCCGTAGCGGTAAAGCATGAAACGGGAATTGGGTCCTGAAGGTTTTTCTTCTCCTGAAGCATCTTTATGAAGTCACCGATGTACAGGTAATCCACGCGGAAATCTTGTCCCCAGGAGGAAAAACAGTGGGCTTCGTCAATGACGAACCGAACCACGTTCCTTCCCAGAAGCAGATGCTCGATGGTTCTGGAGCGTAGTGATTCCGGAGAAATATAGAGAAGGGAAGCAGTTCCGTTTTCAACCCTTTCCAGAGATTTCGCTCTCTCGATGGGATCCAGCAAGCCATTGATGGTAACGGCTTCGGTAATGCCCGCTTTTTCCAGGTTATCCACCTGATCCTTCATCAAAGACTGCAGTGGAGAGATGACCACGGTTAGGCCCTTTGCGTTGGTTCCGCTCATCAGTGCCGGGATTTGAAAGGTAATTGATTTTCCACCGCCGGTGGGAAAAACCGCCAGAAGCGATTTGTTGTTAACCGCAGCCTGCACCGCTTTCTCCTGTAAGGGTTCACCCGCATATGTACGATAGGAATCAAACCCGAAAAAGCGCTTTAACGCCAAATGGATATCCAGTGCTTCATTGCAATAAGGACAACCTGCTAAACAAGGGCTGTTTCTCAGGATGAACATGATCCGCTCGACAGCAGGAAAGTTCTTTAAAACCCAGGGTGGAGTAATTGAATATCGGTTATGGGTGTTGATTAAAGCCAGACAATATGCCAATTCTACGGGATGCTCCTCTATGCATAGCAGAAGATCTGCATGCTCGCATATCACTGATGAGAACTTTTCACGGATGAGACGGGACAAAAGGGTTTTGTATGCAAGCTCCAAATCTGAGTAACCTGCGATAGAATGATCCGTGTCTGATATCCATATTCGATACTCACCGTTTGCACAGGTAACGTTTACTTCATTATAACCGACAAAATGAAAGAATGAACTAAATTCTCGCTTATCCTTCAACAGGATGAAGAAAATACTTTTCATAATGCTGTCGATTTTGTGGAATGCTGTTACCTCATCGAGGAAGAGTTGTTGTACTTTGATGGAATCATTCAGAGGGTTGTTGATTTCTTCGGTCTGCAGTTTGTCATCTTTCAATAGCGAGTGATATGGCTTTACCGGAAAAAGAAGGGGTGAAAAATAAAGGGTGTCGATCATGAGTATTTCATTCAAACCTGCACAGTCTAATTCATGCTGAATGTATTTCAAGTCATGCTGAAATATGTTGTGCCCACAGATAAACCGGGAACCTTGAATAAATTGTATGAAGCTCGGAATTGAAGTTGAATGGTATTGTGCCCCATTACCGGCAACACCACCAATATCAAGGATTTTTCCACTATTAGGCTCAACCTCGGTATCAATGAAAACGATATTGTTCATACTTATCCTTTCGGACCATTTTTCGGAAATTATCACCCTTTGCAGAATATTTACCCACATTCCGGCAAATATCACCCTTTGCGGATTATTTATCCACATTCAGGCAAATATCACTACTCAATAATTTACCAATCATTTATTGTTCTGTCAAAAATCATATCCTCGTTTCATTTTAATGAATGGTTTAGGCATTCAAGTCATATTACCCTGTATAAATAACTTTTGGTTTTTGATCTGGATCAAATTTTTTTCCAGCGAACATGATACAATAAACACAAAAGTAAAAGCAAGAAAGAGGGAGAGAATATGGCAAACAAGCGGTTTAACGAGGTAAAGGCAGAGCATTTAAAGACATTGAAACAGTATGTGCCCATTGTGGCAAGAGTGCATGGAAATAGTCACCCCGAGTTCCATGATGTTCAAAGAGTGTTTGAGGTTATCAGCCGGAAGGTAAAGGAATCAGGGGCAAACAGGCCTGAGCTGAATGAAGAATTTGCAAAGCTACGTGAAATTACAAACAACTATTCAGTCCCGGGAGATGTATGCGAAAGTTATGAGGCAGTTTACAAAATGCTGGCTGAACTGGATGAAGCGTATCAATGACCCGGTTTGGAAGGTCGGTATATTGATAACTCACATTACAAGGCAATATACTCTTTTTACTTCGGTGTAGTACCATGCCCCACCGAAGCAGGGGTAAATGTGATGAACACAGGCATCCGTTAATGAATTGGGAAAGAAAGAAGGTGATGAAATGCAAAAATTCATACTTGGCAGGAAAAACCAAATAACACTGGTCGGTGCCATCTTAATTGTGATAGGGTTTTCCAGCGAGCTGGGTTTTAAAAATGAAACTGTGGCGGTATGGTCCCTGGCCATTGCTTCTGTTTTAGGTGTTGCACCGATTGCAATCCAAGCTTATCAAGCTTTAAAGGTAAAAGTGGTCAGTATTGATGTTTTGGTTACCATCGCAGTAGCAGGTGCATTTATTATAAGGAATTTCGAAGAATCCGCCATTGTAACATTCCTGTTTTTGTTTGGTGCTTTTTTAGAGCAGCGCACACTGAATAAAACACGTTCGGCCATTAAGGAACTAACCGAGATGGCCCCGGAAAGTGCGTTAAAGCAAATGGAAAACGGGGAGTTTGAAGAAGTTGAAATTGATGAAGTGGATGTAGGGGATGTTTTACTGGTTAAAACCGGTGCGAAAATTCCTGTTGATGGTACCGTTTTATCCGGTGAAGGCAGTATTAATGAAGCGAGTATTACCGGGGAATCTCTTCCCGTGGCAAAAGAAAAGGGCTCAAATGTATATGCGGGCACAATTCTGGATAATGGAACCATTCAAATTACTGCCGACCGCGTAGGTGAAGACACTACTTTCGGGAAAATCATTGAACTTGTCGAGGAAGCCCAGGACTCAAAATCGGAAGCAGAGCGTTTCATCGATCGCTTCTCAAAATACTATACGCCAGCCGTTCTGGTTCTTGGTATCATCGTTTGGGTGTTCTCACGTGACCTTGAGCTGGCTATTACAATTCTTGTCCTTGGATGCCCCGGCGCTTTGGTAATTGGCGTTCCTGTATCCAACGTTGCTGGCATCGGAAATGGAGCGCGCCACGGAGTTCTGCTGAAAGGCAGTGAAGTAATCGCTGACTTTAGCCGTTTGGATACCATGGTGTTCGATAAAACAGGCACATTAACTGCCGGGAACCCGTCGATTGCAGAAAAAGAATATTATGGCGATAACATAGAAGAGGCATTAGGATATCTTGCAAGCATCGAACAAGAATCTGATCACCCGCTGGCGAAGGCAGTTTTGCAGGAAATCAGCAACCCCACCTTCACTCCGGTTGAAAATACAGAAGTTGTAAAAGGCGGCGGAATTGTTGCCAGTGTCAACGGGCACAGAATAGCTGTTGGCAATGTCGCCTTAATGGAAAGGGAAGGTACCCGTCTTAGTGGGCAGGCAAAAGCTGACATAGCCTATTTTGAAAAGAATGGAAACTCACTTGTATTAACTTCTGTTGATGGGGAACTGAAGATTTTGATGGGTGTTCGTGACCAGATACGGTCTGGGGTGAAGGACGATCTGTTAAGACTGAAGAAATTGGGCGTTAAAAACCTTGTGATGTTGTCGGGTGACAACCAGGGAACCGTGGACGCAGTAAGCCGCGAGCTGGGCTTGACCGAAGCGCATGGAAACATGTTGCCGGAGGATAAATCGGCATATATTAAGAAGTTGATTGAACAAGAAGGCCAAATCGTAGCTTTTGTTGGAGATGGCGTGAATGACAGCCCTTCTCTGGCGTTGGCCCATATCGGCATAGCTATGGGAAGCGGTACAGACGTAGCCATTGAGACATCCGATGTTGTTTTGATGAACTCAGACTTCAGGCGTTTACCCCATGCACTTGGATTAGCAAAAGCCACAGCCAGAAACATGAAACAGAATATTTTTATTGCCATCGGTGTTGTAATATTCTTACTTGCCAGCGTGTTCTTCAGCGAATGGATGAACATGTCAATCGGTATGTTTGTGCACGAAGGCAGTATTCTGGTCGTAATCCTAAATGGTATGAGACTACTGCGGTATAAGCTTAAGCAATAAGCAAAACATCTATAAAACCACAATCGGAAAGGAGAATAACCATGAAATCAGCAATCATTCAATTAGAGACATTGGCCTGTCCATCCTGTGTCCTTAAGATCGAAAGTGCATTAAAGGCTTTGAACGGTGTAGAAAAAGAAAGCGTAAAGGTGCTGTTTAATTCAAGCAAAGCAAAGTTTAACTTTGATGATGAAAAGCTGTCTGTGGAAGAAGCTGCAAAGGCCATAGCAGTACTTGGATACGAGGTTAAAAAAACACAGGTGAAGTAGCGAAACACGGGGACGGTTCTTTTGTTTCAAAAAAGCCTGCTTTGAAGGACTCCCCGAGCCAGACCCACAGCCCGGGGAGCGTATTCTTAAATCTGCAACACGGTTGGGACATGTTCTAACGTTGACAAAAGGGTTTCAGCCATTAGTGCTTATATAAGCTTACCTCTCTCCAAGACCTCATCCGTAACCTTTAGAATCTTTGGTTCCAACAAACGAATTGCTTTTGCTGGTTGGGGTGCTGTTTCTGTTTCTGCTTCTGTTTCTGTTTCCATATTCTCAATTTGTGGATTATCGGGTTTAAGTGACGGTATGGGAGTAATGGTTGGCTGAGAAGCAACAACCGGAGTTTCTTTTATTATTGTTCCCTGACAGCCTGTTAAGTGAATAGAAAAAGCAAACAGAATGAAAAGTATAGTTGACTTTTTAAGCAATTAAATACACCTTCCTCATGCAAAAATCAGGTAGAGATACTGTTTTGGTTTTTAGTAAGCCATCACTCACCGCGGTTCTATAAATATCCGTAACATCCAGGCAGCTATTGACCTTGAATCAACCGTATCCTTACTGGTCATGATCATTAGGTTCTTAATACCCATTATATTGACCACCTTTATTATGAATAATAAATACTCTATTGAAATAAACTCTTGAAATCCGGATGATTTCTGATCTTTTCAGCTTCATCCAGGTAATAGATCTCGTACATCATTTCCGGATCAAGTTCAATCACTGTTTTTAATGCCTGAATGGCCTCATCCATTCTGTCCATTCTGGCATAACAATCCACCTTGTAATACATTGCCCACACATCTTCCGGATCGACGCCAAGGATTTTATCATAGTATTCCAAAGCACGGGTATAATCTTTCTGGTCATAATAAATATATGCAATTGAGTAAAGAGGAGAGGTGTCTGTGGTATCCTGGTTATAAAAATTTTCATATTCTCTGATCGCATTCATCGGCTGATTCAAATTGTTATAACACGATGTAATATAGTACCTTGTGCTTTCTTCATCCTCTGGCATGATTTCACGGTATTTCAGGAAAAACTCAAGTGATTTTTCATAGTCTTCCATATCAGAATAGGAAATCGCCTTTCCCCAGACAGCCGAGGAAAAGTCGGGGCTCATTTTCAAAGCCAGGTCATAATATTGAATCGCCTCATCATATTCTTCCAGACCCAAAAGCGCATTGGCTTTATTGCTAAGTTCGTAAGCAGAATTGGGCAGTATGGCTAATGCCTTATCCGCAAATAAATTAGCCGATTCATTTTCATTGATCATATGATAAGCCCAGCTAAGATTGTTCAGCGTACTGTCATTTTTTGCGTTTTTTAGCAGCAGTGTATTTAATATGTATAGTCCTTCTTCAAATCTGCTTTGATCCTGAAACAGAACGACAACTTCATTCCAGCTGTTTTCACTGATATATCGGCTTTTGATGAGCGGTTTGCATTTTTCAAAAGCAGCATCAAATTCTTCCTTGTCAATAAGCTCTTTAATCTCGTCGAATTGCTGGAGGGCTTGACTCTTTTTCTCCAGCAGCTGTTTGCCTGGAAGACTGCATCCGGAAAACACCAGGGTTAAAGTGATTACTAAAATAAAAAGGCCTGTTTTTTTCATGATTTTTTCTCCCCTCATAAATTGCTAAATCATTATATCCATGACATATGAGCATTAAGCAAATGTACTGTTTCAGACTTACCTTTTGCAATCGTCTTCCTGTAAAATACCCTCAATGATATCAATAACATTATCTATTGTGATTCCCTGCTTTATTTCCTTCTCCATATTCTTGCAACTATTTGTAATATCATGACTATTAAGCACATCCATAGCCCGTTTATACAGCACGGCTGCAGTTATTGGAAACGCTCGCACTTTTCTCCCAAGGTTTAATTTTTCAACCCTCTGTGCATTTACAGGCTGATCATTCACAATGGGCATCACCAACATTGGAACACCATAATACATCGCTTCATTCACGCTATTCATTCCACCATGAGTGATAAAAAGATCTGTATTCTGCAAAACTTCCAGTTGCGGGACAAAAGAGTAAGCCCATATGTTTGGAGGAATGTTTCCAAGTTCCTCGGGATTGACCTTTCCTGTGTTCAATATGACAGACAACTCCCTGTTCCCAAATGCTTTTATGCATCTTCTGCAAAATATTTTGCTGCTGATGATACTGCCCATCGAAATATAAATAATCGGTTTAGCCATTTTTTCAAATGGTATATGATGCTTTGAAACGATAAGCTGCTGCATGGGAGGAACGCAAAATACGAATGACTGATCAAAATCTTGCCTGTATGGCTGGAATTTTTCTGGCAGATAAACAATGTTTATTGCAGCTTTATCATAAAGTACACTCTCGATAAGCCTCTTATCCTTCACGCCCAATTCTGCAGCCACTTTTCTGTTTAATACCTGTGCATCGATTATTAAGCAGGATAATCGCCTTAGAAAAGAGGCTCTTCCGGCATTTTTTGCAGACCATGCAGGTTGAGAAAACTGCCGCACACAAGGTATCCCAAGCCTATCCGCAATAGTCTTTCCAAGGTAGAAAAACATTTCATAAATAAGTAAATCATGCCCGGCACCGACTTGCATTGCTGTATGAAAGGCTGCTTTAAAGCATCGCACCTTTTTTTGCTGTGCAGACAACCCCTCCGGATAATCCAAATACGGTACAAAAACAGCGCCTGTCGCTTCGATTTTCTCTTTCCATTCAGGTGCATTTATGTATGTTACCTGGTGACCTCTATTCACTAACTGCCTGGTTAGAGGTAATGTAGGATTTGTATGGCCGGAATATGGTACATTTACCATCAATATTTTCGACACTCTGTTTTCCTTCCTGAAACCTGCTGAGGTTATTATTAAAACAACCGCATCTGTTCCTGCTGTAGTTCAAATGCAGCCTCCTCAGTTTCTCCACTTTTCCTGATATGCAAAACCTGATATCCTAAACCAACTAAATATCTTGCGACCAATAAATTACGATGGCATCGCAAAGGCTGCTCTTCACTGCATAATATTGAAACACAATACTCTTTGCTTAACTCAATGATACTATTTATCCCTTGAATAAACCACTCTCTTTGAAGCAACTCATTATAGTCCACAAATTCAGTAATCTTGTTCTTCCTTTCCGGGATTTGCTTGCCTAAAAAGCAGTCTTTATCCTTTATTCTGCCGCCTAACCTATCCCCTTCAAACACATAGGCAACGTTGGCCAGATTTAGAGACTGGGCCAACCTTTCCTTATTAAACTGAGGATAAAACCTGCTGAAGGGAACACTCCTGATATCAATTATCATGTTAACATTGTTCTTCTTGATGATTCCAATGAAATGATCAATATGTAAATTGCTATGACCTACAGTATAAATTGAATTCATGCTTCTACTCCCCAATTCTTATGTGGAAACGCTAACTCTCATTGAGTAAATAGTGTCCTTGCAATTCGCATTGTTTCATGCGGATTGTAGCAGGTTGACGTTTATTCTTATCACTCATCAACTCTCTCTATAACACGATAAGCGTATACTTTGCCATGATCAGATGACAATCGGGTCGAATGTCCATCATCCAGTGGATCACAGATGATGAACTCACCTTCGTGTGCACCAACAATAAGAACCCAATGGGTGATACCGGTTTTGTGGTATTTCACATTCACAATGGGCAACAATCCCTTTTTTAGATCGCTGTATGATACACCAAGTAAAGAATAGTATAAACGCATTTTACCGGGTGATGCTTTGTACATTTTCTCAAACAGTTTCTCCATAAAGACCCCATAACATTGATACCTTTTATAAAGATTATACCTTCCGCAACTACGATTTACAACATTTTACATGGTTTTATAATAAAAATGTAAAGCTACCACATTGATGGTATAGTGCTGCTGTCTTTGAACA
>JAAYJG010000171.1 GCA_012523055.1 Ruminiclostridium sp.
CAATTACTGACGCAGCCCGGAATAATGATGCTCTGACTGTATCTGTCATACCACCGCAGCCTGCAGGGGAAGCTTGTGAAACCGCTGAAAAATCAGTTTGACAGTAAAAAAAGGTTATGGTATATTAAATGGGTTGTAGTGTGCTAAAAGATAGATAAAAAAGGTTTGAAAATAGTTTATTAGCGGAAGGAGGCATTGAAACGATGTCAGATCCAAGAAAACGTGACAGAGACAACAGGGACCGGGATATGAACGACAAAAAAGGCGGAAGGCCCCTCAGAAGAAGAACCAGAAGGAAAGTGTGCCAGTTTTGTGTAGACAAGGTTGAGCATATAGACTATAAAGACATTGGAAAGCTGAGAAAATTCCTGTCTGAAAAAGGAAAGATTCTTCCCAGAAGAATCAGCGGAAGCTGTGCAAAGCATCAACGCCAGATGACCACCGCTATTAAGCGGGCCAGACATATTGCACTTCTGCCTTACACCACTGATTAATCACTTACAGCCTATAGATGATGTCTATAGGCTGTATTTAAATCCAAATGCTGAAATATCATGGGAAATGCAAGCGCATATGCCACCAGATGATATAATCATATACAGAACCTTGATGAAGCTGTATATGGAAGGTGCGGTGGCATGATGGGCAGGAATCTTGATATTACCAGAAGCTTGCGAATTGTGGAGAACCTGAAAAGTGTGCTGTTGGACGATGTGGCGGGGTTATACCGGCATTTGGCCGATCCTGTTCTTGAAGATACCCGTAATGTGGCGGCAGATACGCTGTCCGACATGATCGTGGTGGGGTATCTTTTGGGTAAACGCCTTGGGGTGGATTACTCCACGATGGACAGGCATATCTCCAAAAAAATACGCCTGGGTTTGATTCATGAAAATGAAATAGAGAAGTATTTCGGAGATTTGTCAGAGCTTGCCCGTATGCGATCCAGTGAGGTTCGCGAGGCAAAATAACGAGGCCTCGATGGGCCAACGGGTTCCGGGTTGTATGATTTTTGGGTTCAATTGGGCTTTTTTAACACGGAGGGGTCATTCTTTCCGGGCATAAAGATGAGTTTTTCGAATAAATGTCTTCAACCCGTTAAAAACGGGTGTCCCGATAAGCGCGGGAACTCAGCCATCGATTACAAACCGGAGGTATACAGATGAAAGTCATTTTGAAGCAGGATGTTCAAAACCTGGGCAAAAAGAATGCGTTGGTGAATGTCAACGACGGCTACGCGCGGAATTTCCTCATTCCTAAAGGGCTGGCCATCGAAGCCAGCGCGGGTGCCCTCAATGAGATGAAAATGAAGGAAACCGCTGAAAAGTCTAAAAAAGAGCATGAGATGGCTATTGCTAAAAAACAGGCCGAGAAAATCAAGGCAGTTACGGTGAACTTCAAGTCAAAGGCGGGCGAGAACGGGAAGCTGTTCGGCTCCATCACCAGCAAGGATATAGCCGAAAAGCTTGAAAAAGAGCTTAAAATCCAGATTGACAAACGCAAGATTGTCCTGCCCGATGCCATCAAGGCCCTCGGGACATATGATATCGAAATCAAGCTGTATGCTGGTATTTCAACAACACTGAAGGTAAATGTGGCCAATCAGGAATAAAGTTCCTTGGCAGCGCATGTACTATTGGTAGAAGATTGGGAGGCCAATCATGGATACAGGTTTGACGGGCAGGGTACCGCCGCACAGCACGGAAGCGGAGCAATCGGTGCTCGGGTCACTCCTTTTGGACAAGACATTATTACCCGATATTACCGGGAAACTGAAAAGTGAAGATTTTTACATGGAGCAGCACCGTGAAATATTCGAAGCCATCCTGGATTTAAACGATCAAAACAAACCGGTGGATTTGATCACGGTCTCCGAGCAGTTAACCAAAAGGGGTTCGCTTGCAAAGGTAGGAGATTACGAATACCTGTCAAACCTTGCCATTGCTGTTCCAACCACAGCCAATGCCCGCCACTATGCGGGGATTGTCGAGGAAAAATCCTTATTACGAAAACTAATCCACGCCGCTAATGAAATATCCCGGAAAAGCTATGAAGCCGCAGGGGATGCGTTGGATGTATTGAACGACGCTGAAAAGCATATCTTTGAGATTGTCCAGAACCGCAACCAAACCGGGCTGGTTGCCATCAACGATGTGCTGAGCGACACATTTCAGCGGCTGGAAGTATTATATAACAGTACCGGTGAATTTACCGGTGTGCCCAGCGGCTTTACCGAGCTGGACAAGAAGACCTCGGGCTTCCAGAAGTCCGACTTGATTCTTGTCGCGGCCAGGCCCGCCATGGGAAAGACTGCATTTGTTTTGAACATCGCCGCATATGCGGCAATTCACAAACAGGTACCCGTTGCCGTCTTTAGCCTGGAAATGGGAAAGGAGCAGCTGGTCAGCCGTATCCTTTCATCAGAGGCACTTGTAGAGCTGGAGAAGATGCGCAGCGGAAGGCTGGAGGTCGAAGACTGGAGAAGACTGGCCCATTCCCTTGGTCCCCTGAAAAAAGCCCCGATCTATATCGATGACAATGCGGGGATCAGTGTCATGGAGATTATGTCCAAATGCCGCAGGCTGAAAATGAGAAGAGGCCTGGGCCTGATCATGATTGACTATCTTCAGCTGATGCAGGGCCGTCGGCAAACCGAAAACCGCCAACAGGAGATATCAGAGATCTCCCGATCGCTGAAAATCATGGCCAAAGAGCTGGAGGTTCCTGTCATTGCGCTGTCTCAGCTTAGCCGTGCCCCGGAAATGCGCTCTTCGAAAAAGCCCATTCTGTCAGACCTGCGTGAGTCCGGCGCTATCGAGCAGGATGCGGATCTGGTCATGTTTTTATACCGTGATGACTATTATAATGAAGATACCGACAAGAAAAACATCACCGAAGTGATTGTCGCCAAGCATAGAAACGGTTCCATTGGCAACCTGGACTTGGCCTGGATACCGCAGTTTACCAAGTTCGGAAATCTGGATAAAGGAAACTGATTCATCCCATGAAAGAACTCCTTTTGGAAAGAATAGCCGCCTGGGCAGACAGGAAACAGGTGCTGCTGCCAGGGACCACTGTTGTTGCCGGGGTATCCGGCGGAGCAGATTCGGTCTGCCTTTTGCATGTTTTGCAGAGCCTGGCCAGGCTTCGCTCTTTTTCTATTTTCGCAGTACATGTCAATCACTTGCTTCGCGGCAGTGAATCGGATGAAGATGAAAGCTTTGTCCGGGGTTTATGCGCCCAATGGCAGGTTCCGCTTCAGGTTTTCAGAGAAGATGTGCGCGCTGTTGCTAAAGAGAAGGGCTGCTCGGTTGAGCAGGCGGGTCGTTTGGTGCGCTATAACTGTTTTCACAGGGTCATGAAGGAAGTTGGCGCTGAATATGTGGCTGTGGCACATCACCGTGATGATCAGGCCGAAACCGTGTTTTTCCATCTGCTTAGAGGCAGCGGGCTTGAAGGCTTATGTGGCATGGAGGATAGCTCCCGGGGGGTTTTGCGGCCTTTTCTGGATACAGGTCGAGATGAAATCATGACCCATATTGCTCAGAATGGTCTTGTCTATCGTACCGACAGCAGCAATCAGGATAATTCCTATATCAGGAACGCTATTCGAAACGAGCTGTTTCCGCTTATCCAAAAAAGAACAGGGTTTCCAGTAACGTCTTCACTGATTAGAACAGCCCGGCTGCTTCGCGCCGACAGGGATTACCTGCAGCAAGTGGCTGTACAACATTACGAAAAGTTAGTCATATCCAAAGACAAAAATGCCATTGCACTTGCACGGGAAAGCTTGAACCAACTTCATTCGGCCATGGCTGGAAGGTGTATCCGCATGGCATGGGAAGAAATCACCGGAAGCATTACCGGAATTGAAGAAAAACATGTATCAGCACTGCTGCGGCTTTCGGGCGATAAGACCACGGGGCGAATGCTTCATCTGCCCGGGGGGATTTGCGGTACTGTTGAATATGACAGGCTTCTTCTTGTCAGCCGTGGTGAAAAACAAAAGAGTATGCCTTTTCAGGTACCTCTTCCGCTGCCCGGAACGGCAAAGCTTATGCAACAGGGCATCCTTGTCCATACCACCCTGTATGACAGGGACGATTATGTGAAGGCTTTCGGCGTGCTTGATAAACCCGGAGAAACAAGTCTGCAGCAAATCTTTGATTATGGTAAAATAAACAAGGGAATAAATATTAGGAGCAGGTGTAATGGAGATATTTTCTATCCATACCACAGCCCCGGCAGCAAGAAGCTGAAGGAGTTTTTTATCGATGAAAAAATTCCGCGGGAAAAAAGAGAGAATATCCCTTTACTCGCGGTTGACAACAATATAATATGGGTAATGGGCTTTAGGACATCAGAAAAATACAGGGTTGATCACGCAACCCGGGTCATTCTTTCTGTAAGGGTGACACCGTTAGGCAGTGAACCGATCACAGCCAAAGGAAATACAGGCAAAGAATAATCATCAGCAACCGGATCACCGGGTTTCATTCAGGTTCAGGAACGGTGCATGTGGTTCTGTTGCCACAATAGCTTATTGGAGGAATACAACATGGGACTGAAGGTTTTAATTTCAAAGGAAGAGCTTGAAGCAAAAACAGCAGAGCTTGCTGCCCTCATAACCCGCGATTATCAAGGAAAGGAACTGGTTTTGGTAGGGGTATTAAAAGGCGGGTTTGTTTTTCTCGCAGACCTGGCCAGAAAAATTCCCCTCGATCTCACCATTGAGTTTATTTCCGTTTCCAGCTATGGGAATTCTACGCAAACCTCAGGGGTGGTTCGGATTACAAAGGATATTGATACCGATATCACGGGAAAACATGTGCTGATCGTAGAGGATTTGATCGATACTGGGCTGACGCTGAACTATTTGAAAGAGCTGTTCAATACTAAGGGCTGTGCAAGTGTCAGGCTGGCCGCGATCATGGATAAACCCGAGCGCCGGAAGGTTGACCTTGAGGTGGATTACCCGGGAATCATCATTCCCGACATGTTTGTTGTGGGTTATGGTTTGGACTGGGGTGGGAAATACCGTAATTTACCCGATGTATGTGTGGTTTCGGAAAACTGACATTGTTTTTTACAGGGTTTTATGCTATTCTAACAGAAAGCAGCGGCATGGTTTACCAAATAAATGCAATTCAACAAGCCGGAACAAATAGTTATGAATTATGGTTTTTTGAGAAAAATAAAAACATCAGCACCCCTTAGGGGCGTTTTGCTGACGGGAGGTTTACCCATTGAAAAATTTACGCAGCATTAGTTTTTATATTATATTGTTTGTGATCATTGTAACCATCATCGCCATGTGGAATGATTTCAATGATACGACAGTTCTGAAGTACAGCCAGTTCAAAAATGAGTTGAACGCCGGCAATATCAAAAGTCTTCAGATACAAGGCCTGGATGCGAAGGTTATTTTTTTACGCCCCTCGGGGGATCTGAAAGAAAATGTGATCTACAAAACCAGCTTTCTATCGACTGAGCATATCACCAAGCTTGTCGATGATGCCATGGACAAAGGCCTTTTAAATGATGTCAATTATCCGCAGGAGGCAAGGGTTCCCTGGTGGCTGAATATTCTGCCCACACTGGTCATTGTGGCACTGCTGGTTCTGTTCTGGGTTTTCTTTATCCAGCAGTCCCAGGGCGGCGGAGGAAACCGGGTCATGTCCTTTGGAAAAAGCCGGGCCAGAATGGCATCGGAAGACAAGATCAAGGTGAAGTTTGATGATGTTGCCGGCGCGGATGAAGAAAAAGAAGATCTGATGGAGATCGTTGAGTTTTTAAAGGAGCCCAGAAAGTTTGTGGAACTGGGGGCCAGAATCCCGAAGGGTGTTCTCCTCGTAGGCCCTCCGGGTACTGGAAAAACCTTGCTGGCCAAAGCTGTTTCGGGTGAAGCCGGCGTGCCGTTCTTTTCCATCAGCGGTTCCGATTTTGTGGAAATGTTTGTGGGTGTCGGTGCATCCCGTGTCCGTGACCTGTTTGAACAAGCAAAAAAGAACGCGCCCTGCATCATCTTCATCGATGAAATCGATGCGGTGGGTCGCCATCGCGGCGCCGGTCTTGGCGGCGGGCATGATGAAAGGGAACAGACCCTCAATCAGCTGCTTGTCGAAATGGACGGCTTCGGTGTGAACGAAGGCGTTATCATTCTCGCGGCAACAAACCGCCCCGACATTCTCGACCCGGCCCTGCTTCGCCCCGGTCGTTTCGACCGCAGGGTTGTTGTTGGCTTGCCGGATATCAAAGGCCGTGAAGAAATTCTGAAGGTGCATTCCCGCGGAAAGCCTCTGGGCTCCGATGTCGATTTAAAGGATCTGGCAAAAAGCACCCCCGGGTTTACGGGCGCAGATCTGGAAAACCTGCTGAACGAATCCGCGTTGCTGGCGGCCCGCAAGGGTAAAAAAGAAATCACCATGGTGGAAATCAAGGAAGCCACATTCAAGGTGGTCATCGGCCCGGAAAAGAAGAGCAGGGTCATGAGCGAAAAGGAAAAGAAGCTTACGGCATATCACGAAGCAGGGCATGCCATCGCTGTGAGGGTTGCTTCCACCACCAACAAGGTCGACAGAGTATCCATCATCCCATCCGGTAGGGCCGGAGGGTATACCGCGCATAAACCGGACGAAGATATATCCTACCAGACAAAGGCACAGCTCATCGAAGACATCGTCATTTCCCTTGGCGGGCGCGCAGCTGAAGAGCTTGTTCTGGGTGAAGTATCAACGGGTGCTTACAGCGATTTGAAGCATGCCAATGGTATCGCGAGGGACATGATCACAAAATACGGTATGAGCGAACAGCTTGAAAACCTGTTCTTTGGCGATGAAAATGATGAAATCTTCTTGGGCAAGAGCTATGGCCATGCAAAGAACTTCAGCGAAGAGATGTCCTCCAAGATCGACGTGGAAGTGAAGAAAATCATTGATGGGGCCTACAATAGAATTAAATCGATTCTCAATGACAATATGCAGCGCGTTCATGATGTTGCCCAGGCTTTGCTGGAGAAGGAACGCCTGGAAGGCTTCGAGTTTGAAAAGATTTTCAATGAGGGCTTTGTTCCCGAGAAAAAGGAAGAAGAAAAAAGCGACACACTTGCCTAAACAAAATAAAAACCACAAAGCCTTACCCGAAAGAGTAGGGCTTTTTTTCTGCCTGATCAAGGCCTGACGACGTTTGACTTGGAATCGTAAAACAGTAATAAGGCAGAACTTAATTATAAAATAATTGTAGTTGAAAGAACTTATGGGCTGTGATACAATAAATAGAGGTAATTTTATGGAAAAGAACCATGTGTTTCAACACCTGCAGGTGCCGTTCCAAAAAAGCTTGATTTATACCCGCCTGGGGTATGCGAAAACAAAAACAGTGTTGGAGCCGCACACAAAAAGCCAGATAGAGAAATGGATCACGCAAGCCCGGGGCTTATGCGACATGACGGTGGTATATAGAATACTTCCTGTCATCCATGTACACGAGAACGGGGTTCAGCTGGCCGAAGGAATTGAATTCCCGGGCAAATCCCTTGCCCGTCTGCTGATGCATTCCACCTCAGCCGTTCTGATGGCGGCAACCTCCGGGCATAAAATTACCGATGAAATACAACGACTGCAGCAAACCGGTGAAATGTCGAAAGCACTGGTATATGACGCGGCAGCCTCTGAAATAACCGATGCCGGGCTGGACTGGCTGGCAGCCTTCATTCGGCGGCCATTGACAAGTCAAGGCCAAAGCCTCACCCACATGCGCTTCAGCCCGGGTTATGGGGATCTTGGGCTGGAAAACCAGCAAACGCTGGTTCAAACGCTGGAGTTGGACAAATGGGGTGTAAAACTGACAGAAAGCTATATATTGACACCTGAAAAAACCGTCACCGCCATCATGGGCATCGAGGCGCCAAGTGCGGAAGTCCGATGGTTTTATGAAGCAAAGCATCTTTCCGGTACACAGCCGAAGCCCCTTCGCTGAACTTAGGCTGACAAGTGAATAAATCAAGGAATGTGGGTAAGAACAATTCTTGATGACGAAAAATAGCTGGGACCAGCAAGTGAAAATGGTTTGAATTATTTCATAGAATTATTAATGAAAGAATCCGGGAGGGAATCGGGATGACAAAGCAGGAATTCAGGGAATGGGTGAAGGAAGGCATACGTGTACTGGACGGTGCAACCGGTACAGAGCTTCAAAAAATGGGAATGCCTTTGGGTGTATGCCCCGAGCAGTGGGTTCGTGAAAACCCCGATGCCTTGTTGAAAATTCAAAGAGACTATATTGAAAGCGGTTCCGACATTCTTTATACCTGTACTCTTGGCGGAAACCCTTTAAAGCTGAAGGATTACGATATTGAAAATGCGGTGCAAATAAACCGCGAGGTCGCTGCGATTTCAAAGAGAGCAGCGGCGGGGAAGGCCCTGATTGCAGGGGATATAGCCGCCACCGGCCAAATGATGCAGCCATTCGGAGACTATACCTTTGAAGAAATTGTGAATGTCTATAAGCAACAGGTTCAAGGCCTGCTAGAGGGCGGAGTCGACCTTTTTGCAATCGAAACCATAATGGATATTCAGGAAGCCAGGGCTGCTCTGCTGGCGGTGAAAGAGAGTTGTGACCTCCCGGTTATCGTGACGATGACCTTTGAAAAGGGTGGGCATACGATTAACGGAACAGATCCGCTGACGGCGCTGGTAACCCTGCAAAGCCTCGGTGCGGACGCTGTGGGCTGCAACTGCTCCACAGGCCCGAAGGAAATGCTTGAAATCATCCGCCAGATGAAACCCTACGCCAGGGTTCCTTTGGTAGCGAAGCCCAATGCTGGCCTCCCTCGGCTGATCGATGGAAGAACCGTGTTTAACATGAATGCGGAAGAATTTTCTTCTTATGTGGAAGGCTTCATCGAAGCCGGTGTAAACCTGCGCGGAGGCTGCTGCGGAACCTCTCCGGAGTTTATTCAAAAAATTGCCGCTGTTGCAAAGGGGCGCAAATGTAATGAAACAGAAGAGATATCCGGTGCATTGATGCTCTCATCCTCCCGCAAAACAGTTTTTATCGACAAGGATCTTCCGCTGTGTGTCATTGGGGAAAGAATCAACCCCACCGGCAAAAAAAAGCTACGGGAGGAGCTCCTGGCCGGTTCCATGGATTTGGTGACCGAATATGCCATGGAGCAGGTGGATGAAGGTGCTTCCGTTTTGGATGTAAACGCCGGTGTTCCGGGTATTGATGAAGTAAAAACCCTTACCGAAATGGTCGGTACCTTAAGCACGCTTATACAGGCTCCTTTGTGCCTGGACTCATCCTCGCCTGATGCATTGGAATCGGCTTTGCGGGTTTATCCGGGAAGGGCACTGATCAACTCGATTTCCTGTGAAGCCGCTAAACTGCAGAAAATACTGCCCATTGCCGCGAAATACGGCGCCGCGTTCATCCTTCTGCCAGTTGAAGACTCGGGAGTTCCTGAAAAGGCTGAGGATCGTATAGCGATCATTGAAAGGGTTTTTGAGCAAGCCCAAAAGTACGGATATACCCGATCCGATATTCTGGTGGACGGCCTTGTGATGACGATTGCCTCAAATCAGGCTGCCTCCATGGAAACCATAAAGGTTCTCAGGTGGAGCAGCGAAATCTTTGGTGCGAATACCACTGTGGGCTTGTCCAATGTTTCATTTGGTTTGCCCGAAAGAAGCTGGATCAACACGGCATTTCTTGCCATGGCTGCATCCGGCGGGCTTTCGGCAGCCATCATGAACCCGGGAGTGGAAACACTGATGCATGTGAAACGGGCCTGCGACGCCTTAACCGGCAGGGATCATAACAGCCTTGGCTATATTCAGGCCTATAGCAACAATGCAAATGCAAAGGACGAGAAAAAGCAGGAGGATCCTCTATATAATGCACTTCTGGAGGGCTTTGTCGGCGAAACAATCAAAAGTGTCAAAGCGGCGCTTGAAAACGGAGAAAAACCGGCAAAAATACTGGATGAACACCTTATTCCGGCCATCACCAAGGTCGGGGAGTTGTATGAAAAGAAAGCATATTTCCTGCCGCAGCTCATTCAAAGCGCGGAGGCAATGAAGGCTGCGATGGAGCTGATCAACCCTCTGCTGCAACAGGCCGGCTGTGAAGTGTCAAAGGGACGTGTCGTTTTAGCCACGGTCAAAGGGGATATTCACGACATCGGTAAAAATATCGTGGGCTTGATGCTTCGAAATTATGGGTTTGAAGTTTTCGATCTGGGCAAGGATGTTCCCGCAGAGGTGATTGTTGAAAAAGTACAACAGGTTCAAGCCGAAATAATCGGACTTTCTGCGCTGATGACCACGACCATGATGGAAATGCATCGGGTGGTTCAATTGGCGCGCGAACTGAAGCCAGACGTAAAGATCATGATCGGCGGAGCAGCCGTGGATGAAGCCTATGCCAGTGAAATTGGGGCTGATGCCTATGCGTCGGATGCTTATGCGGCCGTGAAAAAAGCGGAAACTCTCATTAGCCAATGATTTTATCATCTTGTAGAAAACACAGGGGGAAACACAGGGGGACGGTTCTTCTGTGTTTGCTATTCAGTGGTAAGCAGGCACAGCCTGCCATCCTGAACGAAGTGAAGGATCCCGCATTACTCCTGCAAGATCCTTCGCTGCGCTCAGGGTGCATAGCTGCGCTCAAGATAAAACACATACCTATGTACAGTCTCCTCCATGACCCTGGTGTCGCCAAAAGACAAGAAACCTGGTCGGGTTTCACAGGAGTAACAAGTATAATATTATCGTACATTATTACACCATTACCGGTGGATGGACAAAGTAAGTGCAACCTTTGAAAGAGAAAGTGCAACGGGGTAGCAGTTAGTATGTAAAATGTCAGCCATAAAAAGGTAGCAATGTCGATATATAGGGTAAAAAGCTGTAAAAAGCC
>JAAYJG010000172.1 GCA_012523055.1 Ruminiclostridium sp.
GCTTAAAGCTGATCCCACCGCATTGCATATGCTGTTTAAAGGTAACCCCGGTACGGGAAAAACAACCGTCGCCCGGATCCTGGGCAGGATTTTCAAAGAAATAAATATACTGAGCAAAGGTCATCTGATAGAAGTGGAAAGAGCAGATCTGGTCGGCGAATATATCGGGCATACCGCCCAGAAGACCAAAGAGATGATTAAACGCTCCCTGGGCGGGATCTTGTTTATTGACGAAGCTTATACACTGTCCCAGGGTGGAGAAAAAGACTTCGGCCATGAAGCTATTGCTACGGGTATAGCCCCCCTTTGTGGAGGAAAATCAGACGAGCCTGTAAGCCCGGTGATAAGGCATTTAAGAGCATGTCAGAAAAATTTAGAAAAATGGTTTTTGAAAGGATTAGGAGGTCAGCGCAAACAGATAATAACTGAAATGTTATTAAAAGGATTATCGATGCCATCATATATCTGAATGAAATAATGTAAGCAAATGGAAAACTCTTGGAAGATACCAAGAGTTTTTTTATGTCCAAAAATATATTAATCAAAAATATTCTTATACGAGAGGGAGGGAATAATGATGGCTGATATTTGCAGAAAAGTTAGGAGGAGATCATTTACTCAAATAGATAACGAGCCAATCAACAACACAAAGCTGAGGTATGAAGATATAGGGTTACTGGCGTATGTAATGAGCAAACCAGACAACTGGACAATATATAAAGCAGATTTGGTAACCAGTCATGCCAACGGACGGGAAAGTGTGAACAGTATATTAAAAAGATTACAAGAATATGGTTATTTAATGGTCGTAAAAGGCCGTACTGGGAAAGGTAATTTTACTTATAATCAATACATATTTTCAGATCATGCCTTTGACTTTGGTGATGAATACGAACTTGGTGCGGAAAATACAACCCCGGACGTGGCAGAATATGGCAGTCCCGCGAACCCTTGTCAGACCGAGGTTTCATCCGTGGACGGGAAGCCGTCAACGGGAAGCCGTCGCCGGGAAACCGTTGACGGCTTCCCGACAACTAATAATACTATATATAACAATACTATAAATAATAATATTATAAATAATGATGCTGATGAGGACGAACAAAAAATAATAAATAAATTTCATAAATTATTTGGAACCAATATCCCAGTGGAAACAGCCCGGGTATTACTTGAGCATACGGAAGAAGAAATCGAATTCATTTTTAAAATTCTGCAAGAAAAAAAAGAACAGGGGAAAATTGTAAGCCCCAAGGGTATTCTTGTGAAGGATACCCGATCAGTCATAAACCGTATATTCGCTGGTGAGTTTTATCAAGAGAGTGATCCAGAGATAGATGAGTTTCAAAAGACTACTGGCATAAGGATAAAAGGACAGTCGCAAAGGAGTTTATATAAACAATGGCGCAAAAAGTTTTCTAAAGAAATGATGTTTAAAGCAGGTGAACTTACGGCATTGCATTCAAAAAACGGGACAATAGACTATATGGATGCTGTGCTTAAAGATTGGGAAAAGAGAAATATAAACAAACCAGAGCAGATTAAAGCTAAAAAGAAAGAAAGTAGCGGATATGAAATATTCATGATGCCTTAACAATTAGTTATCTTACCCCCGTTGGTTAAATGGGGGTATTTTTATGCACAAAAATAATAAAATCCCCGTAAGACGGGGGAAGGAGGTAGAAAAAATGGAAAAAGATGGTGTTATGTCTGTCTAGGTTAGCCGGACAAAAGGATCTTGAGTTTTTCCCTACTCAAGACACAATAATACCGTTGATACGGTCTTATTTGTCGTTTCCAGAGGAAGGAACTACGGTTCTAGATCCTTGCTGCGCAGACGGCGATGCCGTTCTGCAGCTATGCCCTGACCAATTCCATTTTGGAATGGAGTTAAACACAACAAGGGCATTGCAAGCCAAAGCCACGAATGAATTCATTCAGGTTTTGGCAGGACCGTTTGAGAACAGTACGATCTCAAATCGGGCCTTTGGGTTTATTCATTTAAACCCACCCTATGACTGGGTGGCCGGCGGTGGTGACAGGTATGAAGAAATATTTTTATACCGTGCATCAAACTATCTGGCACACGGTGGAGTATTGGAATTGTTGGTACCAGTATCATTGTTCCAGTACAAAGGGGCAGAAGTAATAAAACACCTTCTGTCCAATTACCAGGATATCAGGATATACAAGTATCCTGAACCCGAATACCAACTATTTAAACAAATAGTGGTCTTCGGTGTTAAGAAGCCATCTGAAAGAATCACAGCCACCCCTGAGTGGTTGGAAGAGCAGGTGGCGTTAATAACAACCGGAGATATTCCTGTATTGGCAATGCAGGACGCACCAATATACCATGTTCCAGCTATCAATCCTGGCATGGTCAAGGTTTTCCGGTGTAACCACTATGATGCCGTACTGGCTAGAAGTGAGAGCAGAACACTATCGATTCTACAATCGCAAAGTATGCCCGTGCTAAAAGACCAATTAACCGCACCTTATCCGCTTGATAAGGCATCGTTAGCCTTACTCGCAGTGGGAGGGTATGTTGACGGTAAAATGCCAGGGCATTACCTGTTAGGGCAGTACGAAAACCGGGAAGTGACTTCCCATGACATCGATGACGATGGTAGCGAAATAACCATCACACAGAAGAAGTCATCAACGATTTTTCGCGTGTTGTTACCTATGCCGGGGCCGGATGGCTCACGGATCTTGACCATAGTGTAAGGTGAATATGGAAAGGATTATCTTTAACGGCATACAAGCCTACACGGATTTCGTGGTCCATAAGAACCGCAATATAGTTGCGGTTTCGATAATCGGCCAGGAGATTGCTGTAAAAGCATTTCGGGCTGAGTTCATGGACTATACCCAGCGCCCTTCGAGGTATCAGTTTTATGATGATGAGGATGACTTCATCAGAACCCTAATAAGACTAGCAGGAGTGCGCTGGCAAGTGTTCCCGCAAGAGAAAACTGAACAGGGTTTACAAGTCTTGCTTATGCAAGAAAACCTCTTGTGGGGAACCAATAAAGAGGGGATGCTGGTACGCGCGTACCAGCACTTAAAAGAATTGGGTATTCCATGCCCCACGCCCAACGAGCCTGAGTTTCGGGAGTGTATAGGTGAGATACTAAAGATGGGTATCAAGGTGGAATACTTATTAAAATGTGAAGTGGAGTCGGAAAACATTCAGTTGCAGACAGCACGGTTCTATTTGATAGATCCGCTAGAACAGGATGAATTCACCCGTGGTGCGGAGATAATAGTTTCCACATACATAGAGGGGGAACAGACTCCTGAGCAATTTGCCGGCGGAATAGCCGGTGTAGCAGACTACATAGAACGCTACGCTGAACCTATCGGCAATAAAGTGTCCGATAGAGTTCAATATCTTCACATGCCTGGGGAATATGATAAAGGATTTTTCGATTCAATAAAAAGAAATCTTTTTCCCCAGCAGAAAGACATTGCGGTCGCTGCTAGTAAACTTCTGGATAAGGGCCGTAATGCCTTAATTTCAGGGCAAATGGGGGTCGGTAAAACCACGATTGGTGTTACCGCTTGTCATTATCATGCCAATAAACCTTACCGGGCAATAATTACTTGCCCGGGGCATCTGGTTGAAAAGTGGGCTAGAGAAGTCCACGCAATAATACCGGATGCTAAAACATTTCTATTCGGGGTGGAACACAAACCATGGCAGGAGTTTTACTCTACATGGCGTTACTCCGAAAAAGTAGCCGAACCAGAGTTTTGGATCGTTTCAAACGAATCTCTGCGAAGCGGTTATATCCAAAGACCCGGGTTTAACATTAAAAAGCGCAGAGCGTATGATGTTGAACATGAAATTTATAGGTACATGGATGTAGCCTGCTGCCCAAAATGCGGAGAAGCGTTGACTTACGAAAAAACGGTAGATAAGAACGTCTGCCTCATAGAGATGACACCCGCTGACTTCACAAGGCATACAGAGATAAACCATAAGTGTAGGTCGTGTGGTGAATCTCTGTGGCAAGCCGATAATAACCGCAAAGGCTACAGGAAAATAAGCATAGCGGATATTATTAAAAAGAAACTGCCAAAAGGCTTTTTCAGCAATTATATAGCTGATGAAGTACACAAGTATAAAGGCTCAACCGCCCAGGGGCTTGCTTTCGGCGGGGTAATAAGCAAAGTCGATAAAGTCATTGGCATGACCGGAACCATGGCAGATGGGTACGCCAATGGGCTTTATTACATGCTATGGAGGATGGAACCCCTGAAATTCAAACTTCAGGGGTTTGAGCACAATGAAGAATCCAGGAGTAAATTTCAAATGGAATATGGATTCTGGAAAAAGACTTTCAAATCCTGTGAGTCTGAATACGGGGGGACTTCCCGGGCGAAAAGTGCCCGAACACAAGTAAAGCTCCTACCCGGGTACACTATCAATACATTCCCAGAATGGTTGATAGAAAAAACCTGTTTCTTGAAACTTTCCGATGTGGCTCCGTATCTCCCTCCAAAGAAAGAATTTGTAAATGTGGTAGATATGGATGATGAATTGGCGGTCGAGTACGATGCCCTCGAAAGCCGTTTGCAGTCGGAAATAAAAGAAGGCGGGAGTCAGGTC
Source organism: Ruminiclostridium sp. (assembly GCA_012523055.1). Lineage (GTDB taxonomy): Bacteria > Bacillota > Clostridia > DSM-8532 > DSM-8532 > JAAYJG01. The sequence continues at coordinate 4,619 of JAAYJG010000172.1, forward strand.
GCAAGCATCATGCTGCATACTTGTTTATCTTTCCCTGACATGGTTGAAGGTCAGGAACTGATACAGGTAGTGAAGCCTGACTATAATTTATATTTACCCATCCCGCAAATGGATAGGGACAAACTCTATAACAAAGAGGTTGAACTCACGGAAATCCTGCAAGCCGAACTGGCAGCAGGAAGGAAGTGTTTAATCTTCACTACCTACACCAACATCAAAGATCATATCCCTCGCTTAGAGTGGGTATGTAATCAGGTGACAGGTGCCAGGGTGCAATCGTTGAGGTCAACAACTGTCTCAACGAAAAAACGGGAAGCATGGGTGAAAAACAAACTCAATAATGAGGGCATCAACACCCTTATATGCCATCCCGAATTAGTTGAAACCGGTTTGGATCTGCTTGAGTGTCCGACCATCATCTGGATGCAGTCTGGATACATCCCTGCCACCGTAAGGCAGGCATCCAGTAGGTCGTGGCGCATAGGACAGACCGAACCAGTTAAAGTTATTTTTCTCTGCTACAGGGATACCTTGCAGGAAAAAGCTTTCCAGTTAGTCGGTAGTAAACTTAATGCTGCCGGCATACTCGAAGGAAATTTATCCAACGAGGGACTTAGAAACTTTGGGCAGGATGAAGGGATGAATGATATTCTATCACTGCTTAAAGATAACATCGTTGCAATCAACAGCAACGATATATTTGAGTCCTACAAGGCAGAGGTCGCAGAATTGTTGAGTAAACCAATAATGACTCAACAGGAAAGTATAAGACTTCTGACTTTGGCAGAAACATTGGCCAAAAACAATGTAGACTTGTCAGAGTTGACAAATAAGCAGAGAAAAGAATTAGAAGTAAATCAAGACCAGTTGGTCCTATTTGCCTAAATCAAGCCTCACCTTCGGGTGGGGCTTTTTTAATTGTTGAAATCCGTTAAAAAATAGATACATGGTACGAAAATAACTTGAAAGATCTGTTTAAAAGACGGGAAAAATCCGGAAGGGCAAAAATGAATAGATAGAGAACTGCTCGGCTACTGCCCCCTGGGAAGGGGGTGTTTTTATGCATAAAAATATTTAAAATCCCGTTAGGTCGGGGAGAGGAGGGTTAATATGAACCTGTTTTACGGGGGAGATGCCCCCAAAACACCAAGTGGTAACTTTTGCTGGGTACGGACGAAGTTCGTCCGTGAATCAGGGCCGTGGTACGCGCCAGCCATAAAAGGCCCCTTTGGGGTCGTGGAGTTGCTCAACGAACATCTTGATCTAGAAAATGCGGATCGGGAAATGTTTATCGTCCTGTACTTAGACATGAAGAGAAATGTTTCCTACGCCCAGGTCAACTCGGTGGGAGGATTGCATAGTGCGTTGGTACACCCGAGAGAGGTGTTCCGGACTGCACTCCTTACGAATTGCAACAGTGTCATACTGGTGCATAATCACCCTAGTGGTAATCCCGCACCATCAAAGGAGGACATCAGTCTAACTGATGTCCTGATTGATGCGGGGGAGGTGTTGGGAATTGAGGTTCTCGACCATATAGTGGTCGGATATCAAAGCTATGTGTCATTCCATCAGGAAGGGCTATTAAAATCCCGTCAAGGGAAAGGAGGAAGGATATGAAAATACAAATTGAAAAGAAAGACCTTACGAAGCTGATAAGCAAGGTCGCAAAAGCATCAGCAGTATTGGACACGATTCCCGTGCTCCAGTGCGTTTTGCTTGAAGCCAAAGACGGCCGGTTGGTCGCAAAGGCTTCAAATCTAGAAGTGAGCATTAAAGACGCCACTTCGGAAATCCAAATAAATGAGCCGGGGGAGGTAATGGTAAACGCTCGGCACCTTGACAAGTTAGTTTCCCAACTTCCAGAAGGAGTTATCTCCCTTGAAGTTGAGGAAAATGTTTTGCTCGTAAAATATGGGCGAAGCAAAGCCAAGGTTCCGGTGATAACCGGGGAATACCCCGAGGCACAAGCTTGTGAAACACTGGTGGGTGAATATAAAGTCGAAGAAGTAAAAAAGGCATTAAACATGGTATCTTCTAGCGTAGCAAAACAGCACTTCCGGCCCGTGTTTACGGGGGTGCTGTTGGATATAAAGGAAGATAAGACAACATTTGTTGCCTCCGACACTCACCGGATGGCGACATATGAAGTGCCCTGTGGTGGCGAACTCCGGCAGCTGATAGTTCCGGTAAACGGGCTTCGGGAAGCGATCCGCACGGATGAAGAAACCGTAGCCATATTTACAAACGGCAATGTGGTCAAGTTTCGTGCGGGGGAACTGGAAGTTACATCTCGCCTTATAGGCGGTACGTACCCAGATTATGCACGGGTCATCCCGACAGACTTCGTATGCGAAGTCAAACTTCCTGAAAAGGATGCCCGGCAGGCATTACTCCGGCTAGGAACCTTACCGGGGGAAAACAAAAACATACCCGTTGCAAAATTAAATATAAACGGGAATTTGGTATTATCCTCAACCGGTACCGGTGGCGAAATCACCGAGGTACTGGAACCTGAAAAGACCGGAGATGATTTGATTATCTCATTTAACCGCGACTATTTATTAGATGCGGTTAAATGCATTGGTACCGAAAACCTGCACATAGGGTTTTCGGGAGCATCCACTCCGGCAAAATTCTTTGGGGATAGTGGGCAAATAACAGTTGTTCCTTTGCGGACAAATTAAAAATGAAAAGGGTGGGATTCCACCCTTTTTTAATGGAGGTGGTAAATATGAAGGTCCAAAAAAGACCAAAATTAAATAACAACCAAATGGAAATCCGGTTAGTTGAATTCGACCCTGGGAAGATAACTTCCGCTATCTACCGTGCAGCAATGGCTGTTGGTGGTAAAGACTTTAAACGGTCAGTATATCTGACCGAAAAAGTATTAGAGGAAGTAAGTAACCGTTTCCCTGACAGAGAAATAGTTACTGTCGAAGAAATACAGGATACTGTAGAGTGGGTTTTAGTCCATGAAGGACACTATAAAACAGCAAAAGCGTATATCATTTAGCTTTCGCAGCACGCAAAGTTGCGAACAGCAGAAGTTGTTAAAATCTCGGATACTATAAAAAATCATCTGGGGTTAGATAATTTGGCAGTCAATGAGAATGCCAACATGACGTTCTCCGCGCAAGGCTTGAAACTATTTATATCAGAAACAGTTTCAAGCCAGTATTGGTTGAATGAAGTTTACCCGGAGCA
>JAAYJG010000173.1 GCA_012523055.1 Ruminiclostridium sp.
AAACGAGCAACACTCTTCTGTGAAGTTTCATCATTGAATGAAGTGGGCGCATTCGCGCCAATGTGGGTGGCACCGCGGGAGTTATCTCGTCCCTCAAAAGCAGGATTGTTTTTGAGGTTTTTTTATTGAAACAAACCAGGTTCCCGGGTCCCATCCCAAGGCCTTCTATTGCCATGATGGGATGGGTTCGCTGCAAGAGGAGGGGTATCATGAATCCATACAGAACACACCATTGTGAAGAATTACGCAAAGAGCATGTCGGTCAGCAGGTTAAGCTGGCTGGTTGGGTAGATACCATACGTGATCATGGGGGTGTAACATTCATCCACCTGAGAGATCATTATGGCATTACACAGATTGTAATCAACGATGAAGCCCTTATGGCAGGGGTTTGCCGGGAGTGCGTCATCTGTGTTGAGGGCCGTGTGTGTGACAGAGGCAGTGACACAATCAATCCAAAGCTTTCCACCGGCGCGGTTGAGCTGAAAGTTGACAATCTGAAGGTTTTAGGGAAATCCGTTTCACAGTTGCCATTCGATGTGCAGGAATCCACCCAGACCCGTGAGGATGTCCGCCTGAAATATCGGTTTTTGGATTTACGAAACTCTGTTGTACACACGAATATCGTCCAGAGGTCGGCCATTACACGTTTTATTCGCGCACAAATGGAAGAGCTCGGTTTTCTGGAGATTCAAACACCCATTTTAACCTCATCTTCGCCTGAGGGAGCAAGAGATTATCTTGTACCCAGCAGAAAGCATCATGGTATGTTCTACGCCCTGCCACAAGCGCCGCAGATATTCAAGCAGCTGCTGATGGTATCCGGCTTTGATAAGTATTTCCAAATTGCTCCCTGTTTCCGTGATGAAGATTCACGGGCTGATCGTTCACCGGGTGAGTTTTATCAGGTAGACTTTGAGATGGCTTTTGCCACCCAGGAGGATGTGTTCGCAGTAGCCGAAAAGGTAATGTGCAGTACGTTTTCCGCCTTTTCCAATAAAGAAATCAGCCCTGCGCCATTCACACGCATTCCTTATGCGGAAAGTATGCTGAAATATGGCACAGACAAGCCGGATCTGCGCAACCCTCTGGTGATTGAAGACCTGACCGATTTCTTTGCCGATGTGGATTTCGCACCCTTCAGGAAAAAGCCTGTTCGGGGAATCGTTGCGCCGAGCTGCGCCAATTCTTCCAAGTCCTTCTTCGAGAAAATGCTGGCCTTCGCCACCGAGGAAATCGGCATGAAGGGGTTGGGCTACATTTCAGTGCTTGACAACATGGCACTGAAGGGCCCCATCGTGAAATTCCTTACCCCGGAAAAGCAAAAAGCTCTGATTACGATGCTGGCTCTAAAGGAAAACGACACGCTGTTCTTTATATGCGATGCCCCAAAACTGGTGAATAAGTTAGCCGGGCAAATTCGCACCGAACTGGGCAAACGCCTTAATTTGACCGACATGAACAAGTATGCGTTCTGCTTTATTACCGATTTCCCGATGTATGCTGAAAACGAGGAAACAGGTGCCATTGAGTTTACGCATAACCCATTTTCAATGCCCCAGGGTGAAATGGAAGCCCTTGAAACAATGAATCCATTGGATATAAAGGCATACCAATATGATATTGTCTGCAACGGCGTCGAGCTTTCCTCCGGCGCAGTTCGGAACCATCGCCCCGATGTAATGGTGAAGGCATTTGAAATTGCGGGATATACAGAACAGGATGTTCAAACAAAGTTTCCGGCATTGTTTAATGCGTTCCATTACGGTGCGCCGCCTCATGCCGGCATGGCGCCTGGGCTGGACCGTATTGTCATGCTCCTTACCGAGCAGACGAGCATCCGTGAAGTGGTTGCATTCCCCATGAATGCTAACGCTCAGGACCTGTTGCTGGGGGCACCTGGCCCGGTCACTGAAATGCAACTGCGTGAAGCACATATCAAAATCAGATAAGGAGGGTGAACGATGCGTATTGAGGATTATGCAGAAATGGCAAAAATCTCGTTATCCGAGTCCGAAAAGGCTGAAATTTCGGCACAGATAAGCAAGCTGACCAACAGTTTCAGCGCACTGGAAAGCATCAATACAGATGGTGTGGATATACAGTTCACTGTATTGCCCATCAAAAACGTATTTCGTGAAGACACAGTGGTGAAATCCATCTCCCGGGAAACCCTTTTATCGAATGCCCCCGAGCAATATGACGGCTATTTTCAGGTGCCGAAAACAATAGATTAATGTCTCAGAGGAGGAGAACAGTGAGCTGCTTTATAAGTGATTATGGTATAACAGGCCCAAACACCGTAGCCCTGGAAGACAGCATCATGCAGAAGGATCAGCTGGTTACAGCGGGTTCAAAAATGCTGGAAGATTTTATATCTCCTTTTAACGCTACAGTCGCCAACAGACTGGTGGATAACCAATATCTCATCGCCGGGAAAACAACGATGGATGAATTCGGCATCCCCTCCATTAATACCGAGCAAAACGAAATTCCAGGAGCGGTTCGAGCTGTCGCAGACGGCGTGACAGGGTATGCGCTGTGTAACGATGTTTTTGGCCGGTATCGCAGGCAGGCAGCGGAAAACGGCTGTTGCTACATTCATCCGACCTATGGAACAGTGTCAAGGTTTGGGCTCATTCCAATGGTGTCGTCCATGGACCAAATTGGTGTGGTTTGTAAAAAACTGTCCGAAGGGTTTACACTACTGTCCCATATTGCCGGCAAAGACCCAAAAGATGGAGCGATGTTCCCGGAAGAGCATTATTCCTATGCCTCGGCGGTTCAGGATATTCGGGTAGGTATTCCCGGTTCAGTCATTCAAAAAGCCGATTCATCCGACAGGAAAGCGATTGAAAGCTTTACCGCAAAATTTCAGACCGTCGACATGACGCTTGAATATTTTGATATTTACAAGCAAGTGATGTATATCTTAAGCTGTGCTGAAGTCAGCAACAACATCAACCGATACGATGGGATAAAGTTTGGCTATCGCACCCCTTCTTTTAAAGGTATCAATGATCTTTATGTAAAAACACGCTCAGAGGGTTTCGGTATCGATGCGAAATTAACTGCTATTATGGGAGCAATGGTGTTATCGAAGGATCAATATGTTCCTTATTATGAAAAAGCCATGAAGGTTCGCCGCCTCATCATCGAATCTCTGGTTTTTGATGCTTATGATGTCATTGTCCTGCCATGTAAAATCAGTGAAGATCCCTATGAAAACCTTTCTTTGTATGCATTGCCCACTTTGGCGGGCTTGCCTTCTGTTTCTTTCACGGTTAACGGGTGCGGCATACAGCTTATCGCAAATGTGAAAAGAGAGGATTTGCTATTATCGGCATGGGAGGTGTGTAAGGCATGAAGTATGAAACCGTAATGGGCCTGGAAGTGCATGTGGAGCTCGCTACCGAGACTAAGCTGTTCTGTGCCTGCTCTGCGAAATTCGGCGCCGTGGCCAACGAAAACGTATGCCCGGCATGCTCAGGGATGCCCGGTATGCCTGCTGTTACAAACAAGCGAGCTGTTGAGTTGGGCATTGCGGCCGCTTTGGTTACAAACAGCGAAATTGCTCCGGTTATGACCTTTGATAAAAAGAATTATTTTTATCCTGATTTACCTACCGGTTATCAGATCACTCAGTTTTTTGCGCCCATCTGCCGCAATGGCTGGGTAGAAATAGAAACCTCTGAGGGGAAGCAAAAGATCACGCTGAAGCAGATACACATTGAAGAAGACGCAGGGAAACTGGTACATGACAATCGAATCGGAGCATCTCTGGTGGACTTTAATCGTACTTCGGTGCCATTGGTTGAAATCGTCAGCAATCCGGATTTTCATACCGCCGAAGAGGTGATCGCTTATCTGGAAAAGCTGCGCCTGCTTTTAAGCTTTGCCGGAGTCTCCGACTGCAAAATGCAGGAAGGCTCCATGCGCTGCGACGTAAATATTTCTGTTCGTGAAAAGGGAACGACAAAACTGGGGACGCGCACCGAGATAAAAAACCTGAATTCACTGAAGGCCATTGCCTCGGCGATTGCTTTTGAATCGCAACGGCATATCAACGCGCTGGAAACCGGAAGCGAGGTTTTGGTGCAGGAAACCCGGCGATGGGATGACAACATCGGAGAAACCTTTTCCATGCGCGAAAAGGAAACAGCTGCGGATTACCGTTATTTCCCCAACCCCGAGCTGATGCCGATTGAGATTGGCGATGATTGGATCGAAACCGTTCGCACCAGTCTGCCTGAACCTGCCCAAGATAAATATACCCGAATGACACAGCAATTGGGGTTGTCCGAATATGACAGCAGGATCATTTGTGGAAGTAAAAACCTTGCGGATATTTTTGATGGCACGATGAAACACTTCAACAATCCCAAAGAGGTGGTAAACTGGATTATCGTCGAGCTACTGAGCATCGCCAAGGGCGACAACAAAGGCGAAGATGATGTGAAGATTGATTACCGGAAGTTTGCGAAGATCATGGCACTTGTAGACAGCAAAACGATTAACCGCACTGTGGCGAAAAAACTGCTTTTACTGGTTTGGAAGGATGGTATTGACCCGGAACAGTATGTCCAGGAAAACCAACTAGGCATGGTCAGCGACACTAGCCTGATTGACAAGGCCATACAGGAGGTTCTCTCCGAGCAGACCGAGTCTGTGAATATGTATAAAAGCGGAAACCCAAAGCCATTCAATTTCCTTGTCGGGCAAGTGATGAGAAAGCTTGCGGGAAAAGCAGACCCGAAAATGGTAAACAGTTTACTGAAAAAACACTTGGAACAATAATCGAAGGGTGGTTCTTTGATAATGATTCGGGGTTTCTAAAGTGAAATCAAGTGATAGAAAACCAAAAGTAAATTTAGTAATTCACTCAACTTTCCCACCTCAATTGTGAGCAGCGTTTTGAGGTACTGATATCGACAAACGGAGGTGTGATATCGCACCTCCGTCGTTGCCTGCAGTTTAGGCTAGCGCCCAAAATACTGTGGGAAAGTTGAGTAAATAACAAATACCCCCATTTTTATAAGTGGGGGTTCTTTCTTAATTGACGGGAAAACTTTTTCGGGTGATGCGGTTTAACACTTTTTCGTTTTTGATCAGATTGAATTGAGGATCCTTGTTCCATTCCTGAACCTGTTGATAATAAATATCATTCATTTTTTGCGCCTGAATCGTGCTTTTTATCATCTCTTTTTTGTCTTCCAGGCCCTTTTTATCCTCCAGCCTGACAATATGATAGCCATACTGGCTTTCAATCAGTTCCAGATCTCCAACTGCCGAGTCAAATGCCCAGTCGCCGAACACATCCGCATATTCCAACCCGGCCTCCACATCGATATAGGTTAACGAATACAGGCCTGCATTCTCTTTGGTGGAAATATCTTCGGAATAATCCCGGATAAATGTGGCCATGTTTTCACCCTGTTCGATGCGCTGGTACAGGCTATCTGCCAGCTGCTTTTTTTCCTGCCTTTGGGTTGCTGTTATTCCTTCCTGCTGCGTGGATATGAACAGGTGGCTGACGGTTACCGTATCAATGGTGTCACGGTTCTTATAATAATAGGCATTGATTTCCTCATCGGTTACTGGGACGGCATCACGGTTTTTTTGCATGAAATCATAGGCGTATCGGTTCACCAGCTCGGATTTGAGCATCATATCCCTGAATTGTGCCAATGTGAGGCCTAAGTCATTCCTGACGTATTGAATATTCTCATTGGTTTGAAGGGATTTGTTCAGGTACTCCAGAAGCTCTTTCCTGTCCTTGCCGGACAGCTTGAATTTGTCCTGAGCGGCCTTGATAAGTTGTACTTTGAATTCCTTGGCATTTTCCAGTGCCTGATTCATGACGATGAGCTTTGGATCCTCTCCTTCCACGGGTGTATTCCAAAGCTCCCTGATTTTCTGTTCATCTGAAAGGCCTGCTTCGGATTCAGTGGTGATTTTCTGGGCGCGAAGAAAAAACATATATTCATGCTTCTTAATCTTCCAGGTTCCAACCCTGGCCACAAAGCTCTGTGATTCCCAAATAAACAAGCCTGCGCCTGCTACTATCAGGATAGCAAGCACTAATCCAAGGATTCTCTTCATTCCTTTATCCACCTTTAAGGCACTACACAGCCTTTAGGTAAATTATAATCAATTATTGCTGGGTCTGCAATTTCTGAACGCGCTGTAATAGAATCTTAACATTATCCAGGGCCTCTTTCGGGCTTAACCCCTTCACTTTATAGGACAGATATGGTGCTTTCCCGGCTGAAAACAGGAGTTTCCCTTTCTCCTGAGCCACCAGGCTTGAAAGGGCGGATAACGGAAGAGTCACCTTGTCCCTGAAATGCAGCAGGACCATGTCATCCTTTTGCTTAACCATCTGAAAACCACAGAAACCCGCCATTTTTTTCACCAATGCAACCTCAATCAGGTTCGCGGCAGGCTCGGGAATATTTCCATAACGGTCAATCAGCTCATCATAAACGTCACTTGCATCCTCGGCACTGTCAACGGCAGCAATGGTCTTATACATATCTAGTCTGGCCTTTTCATCGGGGATATATCCCGCATCCAAAAAAGCATCCAGCTTGAATTCTATAAACACTTCCCCTGCTTCAGCCTTTACCGGCTGACCCTTTAGTTCCCTGACGGTTTCATCGAGAAGCCTCACATAGGTGTCATAGCCCACAGACTCCATATGCCCGTGCTGTTCGGGGCCCAGCAGGTTACCCGCGCCACGGATCTGCAGATCCCGCATCGCTATTTTAAACCCTGAACCAAATTCGGTAAACTCACGAATGGCCTTCAGCCTTTTTTCCGCAACCTCATTCAAAACCTTATCCCGGCGATAGGTTAAATAGGCGTATGCCAAACGGTTGGAACGTCCAACCCTTCCGCGCAGCTGGTAAAGCTGGGCAAGGCCAAGCCTGTCCGCATCCTCCACGATGATTGTGTTCACATTGGGCATGTCAATGCCCGACTCGATAATCGTGGTACAAACCAGTACATCAAACTCTCTGTTGATAAAAGCCAGAATTACCTTCTCGAGCTGGCGCTCGCTCATCTGCCCGTGAGCGTACCCTACCCTGGCCTGAGGCAGCAGCTCTTGCAGGCGCGAAGCTCTTGCCTGAATGCCCTTGACACGGTTAAAAAGGTAGAAAACCTGACCCTCTCTGGCCAGCTCCCTTGTGATTGCGTCTTCAATGATGTCCTCCCTGTATTCAAGAACATAGGTCTGAACAGGATACCGGTGTTCGGGGGGTTCCTCAATGGTTGAGATGTCGCGGATACCAGTGAGCGACATGTGCAGGGTTCTGGGGATGGGGGTTGCGGACAGGGTTAAAATGTCCACCTTCGGGTACAGGCTTTTGATCTTCTCCTTATGTTCAACACCAAATCGCTGTTCTTCATCGATGACCAAAAGGCCCAGGTCCTTGAACCTGATCTCCTGGTTGAAAAGCTTATGGGTACCTACCACCACATCTATTTTGCCGGACTTTAAGTCCCGGATGATTTTCTTTTGCTCACTGTCGGTTCTGAACCGGCTTAGCATGTCTACGGTCACCGGAAAGGACCCGAATCGCTTTTTAAAGTTTTCAAAGTGCTGGGAAGCCAGAACCGTGGTCGGCACCAGAAAAGCCGATTGCTTGCCGTCCATGGCTGCCTTGAAAACAGCCCTCAGGGCCACCTCTGTCTTGCCATACCCCACATCGCCGCAAAGAAGCCTATCCATAATCTGTTTGGATTCCATATCCTGCTTGATCTCTTCCGTACAACGCAGCTGATCCCTTGTTTCCTCATACGGGAAATATTCCTCAAACTGATTCTGCCACACCGTGTCCGGTGAAAAAGCAAACCCCTCCCTGGCAGACCGTTCGGCTTCGAGTCGGATGAGCCCCATGGCCAGGTCTTTCAGGGCATCTTTTACCCGCTTCTTTTCCCTGGTCCACTCGGTACCGCCCATTTTGTTCAGTTTTGGGCTTTTTCCCTCAGCGCCGATGTATTTCTGGATCAGATCCATTTGGGTGGTGGGAATATACAAAAGGCCTCCGTCACGATACTCCACCTTCAGGTATTCACGTTTAATCCCTTCCACCATCAGGGACTCGATGCCGATATATAGCCCGATACCGTGGGTTTGGTGCACCACATGGTCCCCCGCCTGTAAATCGGTGAAAACATTGATCTTCCGTCCACCCTTGAACTGCTGGCTGCTTTTTGCCCGTTTCCCGCCAACAAGATCATTTTCACAAACCACAGCCCACTTGATTTCAGGGTAAATGAAACCATTCTCCAGCTGTCCCCGGGCAATCACCGCGCAGGGGACATCGGTTTCAGGGTAGTTTGCAAACACACGGATGTCATCGTCGGAAAATGCCCTGTAAAGCCCTTCTGCCCGCTGGTCGGACACGGCAAGCACCGTCACGAGATATCCCTGATCGATCCAGGAACGGATATCCTTTTTCAAATCCTCCAGATGCCCCTGATAGGGATCAATATTCTTCCCCTGCAGCGCATACTGTGCGGCTGTTTGGGTCAATGCTTTGCTTTCATCCAGACTGTTCAGGTAAACCACCTGATGTTCGGCAAGGTGTACAGGCAATTCGTCCGGATTAGAGTACATGGCATACGAGCCTGCCAGAAGCATCCCTTTTTCGGTGAGGATTTCACATTGACGGTAATGTTCTTCAACCACATTGGAAAGACGCTGGGTTAAGCGGTTCACATCCTCCAGAAAGACCAATGTGTTTGGGCCGGAATATTGAAATATGGAGGCGGGTTGCCGGTGGAAATAGGGGATAAACTTGTCTATCCCGGCGAAATGAGCAGCATTTCTCAGGTTTTCAATATATCGATCAAAATTCTTGTGGAAGGTTTCAGCCAAATCCCTGTCTTTTAGCTTGGGCAGAAAAGCCAGCAGCTCTCTTTGTACCTTGTCGGCGACCTCCAGGGCCTGTGCTTTTTGCAGAATGAATTCCTGTGCAGGGAGGATTGTCACCGTATCCAGCTTTTCGAAGGATCGCTGATTATCGGGATCAAAAATGCGAATGGTATCGATTTCCACATCGAACAGTTCAATGCGAACCGGTTTTTCCAGCTGTATCGGGAAAACATCCAGAATGCCCCCCCTTACGGCGAATTGTCCAGGGCCTTCCACCTGTTCTTCCCGTTCGTAACCCATTTGAACCAGGTGCTGGAAAGCCTGTTCCATTTGAAGCAGTTCCCCCGCAGTGAACGTCAGCCTGTGCAAGGGAAACTCTACGGCCGGCATGAAGCTGTCCAGCAGTGATTCGCAGGATAGCACCAACACGGAGTAGTTCCCCGTCAATAGCCTGTCGAGGGCTTCGATGCGTGCAAATGCCTGCTCGTGACTTTTGGCCTCAACATCATACAGCATTTTTTCCCTGAAGGGAAAATAAAACACGCCTTCACCGAACAGGCTTTGCAGGTTCCGGAAGGCTTTGCGGGCCTGTAAATCGTTGGCGGCCACATAAAGTGCCTTTTTATCGGAATTGCTGACAAGGGAATGAACCAGATGATGTCTTTGGGTATCCGCCAGGCCATTCACGGTGATAGAGTACCCTTTTCCGACATCGGACTGTATCTTTTGCATCTGTTCCCAATTTTTCCACCGCGGATGATTCATGATTTTCTCCAGATGTTCACATTCATTTATTCATAACATGATTCCGTTGTTGTTTGCAAATTATCCATAAAGCTGAGGTGTCTGCAGTTCTATATTTTTCAAGCCCCTGCAGGAGGGGTTTTCTTGGTTTCATTGAATTTGCCCATGGCTGTTTCGATCCCTGATACCAACAGGATGCCAACGGCTTCAGCTACCTTTTCAACCGCCTCGTTCATGGCTTTTTGCTCGCTTTGATCCAGCCTGCCAAGCACATAATCCGCCAGGTCAAACCGGGGATCAGGCTTGCCAATGCCAATACGAATGCGGGGAAACTCTTCGGTGCCCAAATGGTACAGGATGGAACGCATACCATTATGGGTGCCCGCGCTGCCCCGGGTACGAATACGGATGACCCCCGGTTCCAGGTCGATATCATCAAACACGACAACAAGCTTATTGGGCTCAAGCTTATAAAAATCCATAATGGCACGAACAGCCTCACCGCTGTTGTTCATATAGGTCTGGGGCTTGACCAGGAGAACTTTTTCACCTTGAATCATCCCTTCGCCCAAAATGGATCTGAACTTTTCCCTTGTCAGAGGAATGCGATAAAGGGCAGCCAAATAGTCGATTGCTTCAAACCCGGCATTATGCCGTGTTCTTTCATATTCCCTACCGAAGTTTCCCAGCCCGACCAATACAAACATGCTATTCCTCCTGGTTTTATCAAATGCCCTAAGACCCCTGGCTCATAATGTATTTTTATCTCTTTGGGCTTTCAGCGCTCATACGTATTTTGCAAGCAAAAACGTGGTTTGGAACACAATTCGCACAAGCGCTCATTGAATACCTTCTCAGTATATACAGAAAAAGCCTGCTTCATCAAGCAGACTTTTCATTCCCCGGCTGCATATTATAAAAACGGGGTTATTGGTGGAGCCTGCAGACTATGCATCACCGGTTGCTCCGTCAGGCTGGTCATCGCTTATAGCTGTGTAAACAATGTGGAAATGGATATATCTCCATAAATTCTTTCTATCGCTTCCGCAAAAACCTCTGCCACCGAAAGCACCGTGATCTTGTCAAGCTTCTTTTCCTTTGTAATAGGAATTGTATTCAATGTAACCAGCTCGCAAATGGGAGAGTTTTTGATCCTTTCAATGGCCGGGCCGGATAGAACCCCGTGGGTGCAACAGGCATAAACCTCTTTTGCGCCGATATCCCTCAGTGCGTTGGCCGCGCTGACCACCGTGCCGGCGGTATCGATCAAATCATCTACCAATAAACATCTTTTTTCGCGGACATCCCCGATTATATTCATTATTTCGCAGACATTCGCCTTTGGACGGCGCTTATCAATAATGGCCAGTGGCACATCCAGCTTTTCTGCAAATTTTCTGCAGCGCGAAACACTGCCCACATCCGGAGAAACCGCAACTACGTCCTCCATCCCCTCGAACTTGTCCAGCATATACTGTGCAATCAGCTGCGTTCCGAACAGCTGATCCACAGGAATATCAAAAAAGCCCTGCAGCTGTGTTGCATGCAGATCCATGGTCAGGACCCTGTCAGCACCGGCGGTTGTAATCAGATTGGCCACCAGCTTTGCAGAGATAGGATCTCTCGCCTTTGCCTTTCTGTCCTGCCGGGCATAGCCAAAATAAGGGATCACTGCAGTGATTCTGCCGGCGGATGCCCTTCTGAGCGCGTCTGTGAGGATTAAAAGTTCCATCAGGTTATCATTTACCGGTGTGCAGGTGGATTGAATGATAAATGTATCTGATCCACGGACAACCTCGTTGATGGTGATGGCGATTTCACCATCACTAAAACGGCCAACTGTGGAAGCACCCAATGGCAAACCGATTTTCGCGGCAATTTCCTCCGCCAGGTCTCTGTTGGAATTCCCCGCGAATATTTTAATGTCCTTTCCATGCAAGTTCATGATCGTATAACCTCCATAAAAATCCTACACAATAAACAACAGCCTTAAACATTCTCTCATGTTTCGATTTGTTTTTCAACAGACAAATTCAATGAAAATGTTATGTCTTCGGAGCGGCCTTTTGAGGTTATTGCCTTTAGAAGCGCTGATTTTACTACTTTTCATCCAATATGTCAAAACCCGGGAAAACAAAGCTTTCTGCGTGACTGTGTATACATTGTACAGCGTACACTCCTTCACAAAAGAAATCGCATGCAAAAAAGGCACAACCAGATTGTGCCTCATCAGATAAAACCGAAAAAAGAACATATAAAAAAAATGAAGGCACGTCAACAAGTGTGAGTGCCTGCGAGTTTTATGGATCATTCATCTTCTGTAATAGAGCCTGCCGTGACACCTGTTTCTTCTTCTACCAGCATAGTCTGGTACCTTTCAAGAATTGAAGACTGAATACTGGAACGAGCATCAGAGTGAATTGGGTGTGCAATATCCCTGAATTCACCACTGGGTGTTTTTCTGCTTGGCATCGCAATGAATAGCCCACTTTGACTTTCAATGATTTTGATGTCGTGAACTACGAATTCATTGTCGAATGTCACTGAAACAACGGCTTTCATTTTTCCTTCAGATTCAATCCTCCTGATGCGGATGTCTGTAATCTCCATCTCTGTACCACCTTCCGTATCCTAATGTTGTTGTTGAGTGCTGGACAATTTGCATAATGTTTGCAGCATCGTATCCAGATTTTCCGTTATAGGGTATTATTCGCCACAAATTTAAAAAATCCTTCTTTATTTATTAATTTAATTACATTTTTTTCACAGCTTAAGCTTTTCATTGCATATAAAACCATGAGAGTGAAAAATTATTGCCCTGATGCATATAATGAATATGGATTAAAGTTACTATTCAGAGGCAAGCACGCACAGCCTGCTGAGTGAAATGAAGGATCTGCTCATTAGTCGTGTCAGGGGCCTTTGCTAAGCTCAGATAATATCGCTGCGTTCATGATAAAACGTATACCTGTGAATAATAATGGATATAATCCATTCCGGGGCAGAAGGCATACAGAGCTTCTTGTTTAGCCCGGAGATGTATTGTATAATTGGCTTGGATGACTTTTCTGAACAAATATGGACTCCCCGCATGAAATGGGGTGTTAAAATATACCTTTGGGGTTATGATAAAGGTACGGGATAACCTCATTAACTTGATTCAGAGGTGTGACTATGAGCATTCTTTTAAAAAACCTGGCCGGGTCCACGGTTCACATGGTCGGGATAGGCGGAATCAGTATGAGCGGGCTGTGTGACATTTTGATGGATCTGGGGATTCAAATCACCGGCTCGGATGAGAAAAACTCACCGAATATTGAACGGTTGAAAATGAAAAATATCCCCATCTTTTTGAAACAGGAGCCCTCAAATATCACCAATCAAAAGCTGATTGTCTACACCGCCGCGATGAACTACAACCATCCTGAGCTGGAAGCAGCCCGACAAAAAGGGATTCCTGTGATCGACAGAGCCACACTTCTGGGCGAAATCATGAAAATGTATGAAAAAAGCATTGCCATTTCGGGCACTCACGGAAAAACCACCACTACCTCGATGATCTCCTCCTGCCTGATGGAAGCCGGAAAGAACCCAACCATTCACATCGGCGGAGTTCTTGATTCCATCGGGGGCACCACATATGTCGGCGGTCCCCGTTATTTTGTCACCGAAGCCTGCGAGTATAAAGACAGCTTTTTGAAATTCTTCCCCACCATGGCCATCATATTGAATATTGATTCAGACCATCTGGACTATTTCCGTGATTTGGATCATATTTATGATTCGTTTGCACGTTTTGCGGGACAGATCGTTCCTGGCGGGGTTCTTGTGGGAAATGCCGATGATGAGCTTGTCGCAAGGCTGATGGATCAATCGGGGTGCCGCTCGATAGCTTATGGACTCACATCTCCAAAAGCCTCCTGGACGGCGCGGAACATTTCTTTTGATGAAAACGGCTGTGCATCCTTTCATGTGGTTCATGACAAGAAGAGCATTCAACGGCTCAAGCTCAGTGTTCCCGGGCTGCACAATGTCAGCAACAGCCTCGCGTGCTTTGCCGTGTGTTATACGCTGGGGGTTCCTACTGAAATCATTCGCACCAGCCTTCGAAAATTTACCGGAACCCATCGACGTTTTGAACATAAGGGAATGGTTGATGGTATCCGCGTTGTGGACGATTATGCGCACCATCCCACCGAGGTCATGGCCACCCTGAAGGCGGCAAAAAGCTGCGCCCGGGGTAAGGTTCTGTGCGTATTCCAGCCTCACACCTATTCGAGAACCCATGAACTGATGAATGAGTTTTCAAAGGCCTTTACCATGGCCGACAGGGTTTATCTGACCGATATCTATGCCGCCAGGGAAAAGGATACAGGTCTTGTCCATTCCTCCGAGCTGGCAGACAGAATCAATCAAACCATCAACAACGCTGTATACGTATCTTCCTTCAAGGAAGCGGTGGACCGTCTGATACAGGATTCATCGCCCGGGGATATGATTCTGACCATGGGCGCCGGTGATGTGGATCGGGTTGGGGAGATGTTTTTACAGGAAAAAAAAATCAGAGCAGTGGGGTAACCCCCGGGCTGCCCTGACATGCGGAAAGACATTCATTAATGGGCTGTACGCACACCAAACAGCGCTGGCCTTACAGTTGTAAAACATCAAAACCTTGTTTCAATTTGATTTGGCAATAAAATACCAGGAGCCGGCTCGGAAAGTCTGTTTATTCTTTAGAAACACGCATAAACATGTAATAATGAGCGGAACTATGCGGGTTTCAAGCCATGAAAAGTAGTGTCTTATGAATAAATATGTTTTTCCGAACGGTCTCCTAAGCAGCTTTTCGCCACAGCTTTGCAACCAGGATCGTCATGTCATCGGATACCTCCTGTGAATTTTCACAGGAGCTTTTTAACAGGTGTTCCGCCAGTTCTTGCGGGTTCAGCGTGTTTTTCAGGTTCACAACCTTCTCCAGCAGGGTTTTTTCATTTCCGTCACTCAGCCTGTCATAAGCTCCATCGGTCATCATGATGATAAACTCTCCATCTGATATACGTTTTTTCTCATACGCAATGGGCTTTTCCTGCAAGCCTGCCGGCAGATTGCTGTTCTGGACAAAATCAAGGGCTCTGCCGTTGATCACCAAACTGGGCATTGCACCCATCTTGTAGAATTCCGTTTCCCCGGTGTACAGATCGATGGAGGAAATATCCATGGTTGCATACTTTTCAGGGCTTGTGATCTCTATCATCATATTCACCAGCGACAAGGCCAGACGAATGGAAAGCCCACAGTCCAGAAGCTGTTCAAACAGTCCAATGGCGGTTTCACTCAGCCGGTTTGCCTCTCTTCCGCTGCCCATGCCGTCACTGACCACAGCGATATATTTGCCCTCACGGGTTCTAAAAAAGCT